>CAITLA010000218.1 GCA_903893135.1 uncultured Syntrophaceae bacterium
ATTATGGAAAGCCAATGACAAGTGTTGACACAGAAAATTTTTTTTCCGCGGGGTGCTGTGAACAAAGGGTGAAGCGCTAAAAGACATATTAATGTTTTCAGCATAAAAAATATCTTTACTTCATGTCATTATAGACCCGGTTCAGTGAGGGGAAATACTAAAACAAGCGGGAAGTAATACGGGTTGTAAAATTGTTAAGTGCGGTAAGTATTGTTCTCTGAGCTATATCACCATTTACGGATGAACTTAAAATGAGGCGGTTATGGAATCTTCGGAAGTGGATGGAAAAGTTAAGGTTAGAAGAATTCAATCAGGTGATCTCGAATCTGTGTATTCGATAAATAAAGAATGCTTTTTAGTAGATTCAAGTTCGCATTATTCTCGGTTTTTTATATCGCAGGCGTATGAGATATTTACGGATACATTCTTAGTGGCTGAAAAGGAGAAGAAATATTTCAGTGAAATAGAGATCATGCCTAATGTATTTAAAAAACGCTTTGCAGGTATAGAGAAACAAATAGTCGGTTATATTTTGAGCGTCCCCGATGCTCAGAATAAAAAAGCTGCTCGAATACTATCGATGGCAGTAATTACGGCAAGGAGGCGAAGGAGGATAGGTTTAAAATTATTGTCCGCTTTAGAGCGGCGATTTAACCCGAAAGGCATTAGCCCTGTATATCTCTCCGTGACAGAGGACAATACAGATGCCATAGCATTTTTCAAGAAAAATAAATTCGGCGAGGCGTTTTACGCAAATGAAAAAAAAGAATTTATAACAGAGCGCGTTGAGGATAAATTTTATGGCAAGGATATGTCGCGCATTGTCATGATAAAACACTATAAATATAGCGATGAGTCCAAGAAGGCCGTTAGACTCAATAAGCTGATAGATCATATTAAAACGCTCTACCTGGAAGATCATGTGAAAATACTCAAATCGATAATTGAGTTTAGCGGAGATAACAAAAAATTCCTACAAAGGTCACATGAGTATTTTGGAGAAGCGTATTACAGGCAAATGGGAGGAAAGAAAGCGGACTACGTAAGACACATCGAAAACTGGATGGAAAAGTATCTTTTGAATTCAGGCCATGCCGAGAAATTGACTCCAAGTCGTCTTGCATATGAATATCGGATACGGTTTCACTGGAAACCAGGCATGAGACCATTTTTGATGAAGGTGGCAAGACGGGTCAAACAAAGGTTGTGCATGCGCAAAATTAGAGATGCCCAAGCGCGCAATGAAAATAGAACGGATGAAATAGATCATATGAATATAGAACCGTGTACATCGTCAGAGGGGAATCAGGATGAATTGTCTGAAACGGCAGTATGCCCGTAGAAGGCCAGAAGACCTGAGAAACAATGTGAAACATGCCATATGAGATCATTGTTATCGTTGCAAATCCCGTGTTTGTTGTCACCATGGAAAAAAACAACGTCTTCCGGATACAATGAGGCATACCCTTCGTTGAACATCTAATCGGTTTTTTCAAAAGAATCAAAATCAGTCAAACAATAAAAGTAATATATCTATTAGAAAAGTCCATCTGTCTTAATTTGAGAAACGATAGGAGCATAGTGGTTTGAATATTGAAAGCCAATTATCCTTACTACGGGGAATAAATAAGGGAAACATAAATCAACGCTCATGCAGCAGAGAAACGGTCGTTGGTATCGGTAGTGAGTTAAGACAGGACAGAGCATTTTGCCCGGACGCGAATCTACGATCTGAAAAGATATGCATACCAGACGACATGAGGACCGGCCACGTGGGCGTATTTGGCACTACTCGTACAGGGAAGACAAAGTTAATAGAAAACCTCATAGTACAAGATATCGCAAAGGGCTATAACGTCGTCGTAATAGACCCGAAGGGCGATAATGAGCTTTATTGCCGTATTGTTCAGGCCTGTGTTGAGTATGGCCGTCTTGATGATCTGATGATGCTCACCCCGATATTTCCCCACTGTTCGATGCGTCTGAATCCATTGAGTCATTATTACATGCAGGATGAACTTGTCGATCACGTCGTATCCGGCATTAAGACCAAGGAAGACTATTACATCGGTATCGCCACTTCGGTTTCCCAGGCGATAATTCAAGGTCTGGTGGAACAGGCTAAATATCATGAAACAGAGCCCAAGATTAACTTCAATGAAATCAGGAGACGTGCTGACCAGGGCAGTTTGAAAGAATTCAAGGACTCGATTGTTAGTATGGCTACGGCCCTGGAATTGACACAGGAGCTAAACCAGATCCTTGCCGCACCTTCTGACTTTTTTGCAAAAGTAAGCTCGTCGTTATTGACCACATTGAGGGCTCTAACAACTGGCAATATTGGCATGATAATCGGGAAAACTTTCGAAAACAGATTTCTTTCAAGGATCGAGAATGGCCAGGGTGTCGTATTGTTTTGCAATACCGGCAGTCTATTGGCTCGCCGTTCCGCCCACATTGTTGGCAAGGTAATCGTGAGCAGCATCCAGGGCCTGGTAGGCCGGTGGCTGTCCAGCGGCAAGAAGCTAAGTCCTCCGTTGTGCTTGCACATCGACGAGGCGCATAACGTAATGTACAAAGGCATCCAGGAAATGTTCAATAAGATGGGCGGGGGCAACGTATGGGTGCACATATACACGCAGAGTATAGCCCAGATAGTTGATGAAATAGGGCAGGACACGACAATAAGTATTTTAGACAATATAAATACGTGGATATACATGCTTGTAAATCATCCGGACACGGCGAAGTCCATTGAAAAGGTCACGCCGCAAGTCAGGCAGTTTGAGCCGACGTTTCGGTTTGACGGCGGCGTGATGATGCGAAGCGAACCTGTCCCGATGATAACATCCCAGCAGTTGTTGAGCTTGCAGCGGCGTCAGTTTTTCATGCGACATTTTGGGAAGTTTTATTATGGACGGACCGCGGACGTGGGCCATAAATGGCTTGAGGTCAAGTTTCCTGAGATCAACCAGGACACCATACGAGATCTACCCAAAATATTGGATCCCGACACAGGCCGCGAGGAGGACATGGAGGCTATGGTGATGGAAAGTTTGAAGTCGGTAGGAGCTGCGACTGTATATGCGAGTTAATTTCCTTAACAGAAGCATTCAGCGTTGGGGCTTGAGGGCATATTGAAATCACAAATTCTCGTATGTTTGATGGAAGCGCGTACACTACATTAGAGTTGAACGGAAATGAACGTCATAAATCTGAAGATTTACACTTGTTATAGAAATATATTTATCTATGTCCATGGAGGTAAGTGAAAATAGATTATGGTAGCTGTTTTAAGCGGAAAAGATACTGCGGAACAAAATATCCTCATGAAAATACTGGCCTTAAGAAACGTGCCGGAAATAACAGATAAGCGTGATTTTGAAAGGTACGAATTGGAGCTGACTGCGACAATCGAATACCAGCTACCAGAACAAAAAAGAGAGAGATTAATTCTTCAGACGACCAACATATCAGCCGAAGACGTTTTCTTTCATACAATGGCAACTCTGCCTGAGGGCTTGCAAGTCAACGTCAGTATCTATTTGCTAGTTGATAATGAACTGGTCGTTGTGAGTGTATCCGGTTGCGTACTGAGACCCAAGGAAATCGGAATAGCCATCAGTTTTGAAAGTAATTACAAAGTGGAGATTATTTCGAAAACAGCCGACGAGGAAAGTATCCAATGAGTCCTGTGCTGATTCTCCCGGATTATAAATTAACAGACCCGTTAATTCGTCATCTCTGGGTAACCGTTACCGGAATGACGTTTGAAACTAAAATTGTGGTTTATATCGGGGTCTTGAGGGGAGTGTGGTTTATGCTGGAGACCTTTATTTTGAAAATTCGTGAAGTATCATCAAGATATGTCAAGGAAAATGACAATCTCAAGCCAGCTGACATGGATCAGTACCCACTTGCCGTAGGCTGTGGGGTTTTACCCCCGGCAGGGTATCAACAAGTCACTGAGGTAGAAGGATTAAGCGATAATTAATGAATGGAGCAGATTCCAGATGAGCAATGTAGTAAACCTTAAAATTCCGGGCGCTGAAGGCGCTCCGGGCGGCAGCAGCGATGGTAAAAAAACCGAATCGGTCGAGAACTACGAGAAACCCCTTCAGCAGTTGATGAATATTATCGAGCACGTCTTAGTATGGCGTGACCCTTATACAGCATCGCACCAGAGAAGAACCACGAACCTCGCCTATGCGATAGCCATGCAAATGAACATAGATTCTAACGTCGCGGCAGGCATCCGCGCCGCATGCTCCGTGCACGATATAGGAAAGATTAGAGTGCCGTCGGAAATTTTGGCCAGGCCGGGCAATCTCTCGAGGAGCGAGCAGCTCCTCATCATGGAACACCCCGTGAAGGGGTACGAAATACTGCAAACCATCGAGTTTCCTTGGCCGGTCGCTGCAATTGTGCTTCAACACCATGAGCGAATCGACGGAACGGGGTATCCATACAGATTGAAGGGACCCGATATCTGTTTTGAGGCGAAGGTGATCGCCGTGGCGGACATTGTCGAAGCAATGGCGTCGCACAGACCATACAGGCCCGCCCTCGGTTTCAGTGCTGCGTGTCAGCAAATCATCAGGAACAAGGGTGTACTCTATGACCAACAGGTGGTGGACGCATGTATCAATCTCTTCGCAAAGAGGGAGGTAGAAGATGTTCTTGGCGGTATTTCATAGTTTCAGGTTTTTTTGCGCGGGACAGGAAGGTAACTGGGTGTGCTGGTCGATGAGGTGATGCAGCTTATATACCTCGCAAAAAGAGATCCTTTCTTCATCGCGTCAATACCACAAACATAAAGTAAGGACTTTTTAATGAAAAGCATTGAACAGGCCGTTGAAACGCTTAAGCGAAATTTTGATAAGGCACAAAAGTTTTACGAGATTGAGAAAGCGATCCTTTCAATTTTGAATTTCCAAGATTTTCTGGAGAAGTTGGTCGCAGAAATAAAGGAAAAGCGCAAAGTCCACTATGTCTGGATATCTATAATCGATAATAGTGCGGTTGCCGGCATGATCCAACAATCGGTCACAGCGGAAGTTCTTGCCAAAACACAAACAAATCTCATTGACAGGGATACATTCTGCAATCTAATCAAAAATGAACCGGATCCCATTCTGGTCAGTGATAATTTAAAGCTCTTCCACTCTTTGCTCCCTGAGAAGTATAGGCATGCCCGTTCCCTTGCCGTCGTTCCTCTGACTCTTGACGGCGAAATAGTAGGGTCGATTAATCATGCGGATGAATCGAAGACCCGGTACCTTCCAGGCATGGATACAACCTTGCTTAAAAGGCTTTCAACCATCGTATCTATTTGCCTTTCCAATGTGACGGCGCACGAAAAGCTCAATGCGCTAGCATCAAGAGATCCGCTGACAGGACTTTTAAACCGCCGTGTACTGGAACAAACGCTTAATTACGAATTTGACAGATCGAAGAGATATGGGGACCCGTTATCTATCGCGTTCATCGACGTAGACGACTTCAAGGGAGTCAATGATACTTTAGGCCATAAAACCGGTGACGAGCTGTTGCGGTACATAGCCGGTAATATGTTAAACCTGACACGCGGAAGCGATGTTGTTGCCAGATTTGCCGGTGATGAGTTTGTAATCATACTTACCAATACGCCAGCCGTTAATGCTATAGAATTTAAAACCCGTTTGCAGTCATTTTTCGCCGATAACCCCATGCAGCATGGAGACATAACTATACCGGTATCGGTGAGTTGCGGGTTGGCATATATGGATAATGGTGATAGTAGCGCGTATGCCGACGCTAAATCTTTCCTGCAAAAAGCAGATACGATGCTTTACGAAGACAAGAAAGGAAAGGGTACCAGGTGTGCTGGATGAAAAGCAGTTGTGCCAGCGATTAAGTGTGATAGTTTACTGCGAATATTGCACACAGATTATGGACTATGGAAGTCGAGATTCACGCTCAATTAGTCTATGTAGTACCTTTCATCCTGAAATGGACAATCCCGATCATATCAAATCCACATTATGCTGCTAAACGGAGAACACCTACTAACAAAGACTGAACTCCTACTAACTAAATTGCAGATTAACAAGAGAAAGGTGTATTGCTACTGTGTGGCAAGATATTAACTTTTACAGTTTAAGTATGGAGAAGCAAACTGATAGGTTGCTGGATTCCTAACGTCAAGACTACTTCCAACTTTTTCTACACACTTTATTATGTAATTTTTCTATAGCTGATTCAGGGTTTATATGAATGCGCGGTACGTCGTAACCCGAAAGATCAAAGGTTTCCAGTACTGATCCATCCGCGTAATAATATGTTAAAGAAAGGATCCCGGCCGTTTTATCCTTACAGTTTATTTCTATTAAATTGGTCTTGGACGCAACTTTATCATAACCCTTTTGTAATAATTTATCTTCAGATAACCCTGTCCTTACCAAAACATTTATAAGATTTTTCTTACCCTCCTCACTAAAAATTTCCTTATCCCATACCCTCACAATATTCCCTGAATAATTATTTATACTTTCTTTGTCATAATAGAAGACATCCCCTACATTATTTGCCTCAAAAGGCACCCAATTCGCGCCCCTGACCTCACACACAGATAGGATTGACAGTAGGCTCCAAATACCTATAATAATCTTTATCTTCATTCCGTTTCCTTCTGCTTGCTTAGTAATGCTTATGACTCATACCATAATAAGTTTGCACTTGTGCTACTACATACGATCTCTTAAAACTTACCAATTGTCAGAGAAATATTGTCAAAATCCTTCTGTATAGAAATAAGGCCATCGGTGGCATGATAAAAACGCAATCGAAGCTTGTGGTCACTGTTGCCTTCCCTCCTGACGTAGCCCTCTTGCAGAAGGTTATAGAGATTCAATTTGTATGTGCCAATGTACACCGACTTATCAGCTATTCTTCTCCTCCATGAGAGTTTCAAATACAGAGGGTCTTCATTAAGAGAAATTATTCCGTGATGGTGCCAATGATTATCGTCCCTCCCATTCCAATTTCGCGATTTGTGATTAAGATCCCTCTTTTCAATTCTCTCTGCGAGATGTCTGTGTTTTGAGAGAGGGTAGTATTCATTATTCATAAGTCGATATACCATCCGCTGACATTTTAGTCATTCGTAAGAGACCTCAAGTATTGACAACCTAATGTGAATCCCTTATTGCAAGCTGTTTCATAATCTGAAATTGCTTCATGCTTATTACCAGCTTTTTCATAAGCATAGCCTCGTGTCCAGTACATATAATCTGCTGGGTTAATTCTTATCACCCTGCTAAAATCACTTATTGCTTTGCCATATTGGCCTATCTGAAGAAACAGTCCCCCTCTTTGAAAAAGATTAGTCCAATCGGCCGGGGATGCATCAATCACCTTACTATAATCCCTTAGCGCCTCAGTATATCGCCGGGCTTCACGATAGGCACTTGCCCGATAAGAATAAACTTGCAATTTATCCTTGGGATTTGAATTGATTATTCTGGTATATTCCATTATTGCTTTATCTAACTTTCCCAACTTTTGATATGCGGATGCACGTTGGGTTCGTACCCACCATAGATTTGCATCAACTTTCAAGCATCTGTTGAAATCATCTATGGCTTTGTCATATTGTTTTACAAATGTATATGAAATACCACGCTGATAATAGGCTTCAACAGGAGCTGATTTTGGATTCATATTTATCGCTGAGGTAAAATAGCCAATCGCCTCGTCATAGTTTGAATTATAGAAAGACCTATACCCGCTTTCCATAAACTCATTCGCCGTAAACTTTCTTTCATCTTCACGGATTTGATCTTCTGCTTTCTCCTTCTCCTTCGCGCTCCTCGCTTGTAACAGCTGCTTTTTTAGATTCGCAATTTCTTTTTGGCTCTGTTCATAATTGCTTTGTATAACTTTATAATTCTCAACCATCTTCTTTTCTCTAACGGTCTTTGACATCTCATCTATTTTATCCAGAGTTACCCTGGCCTTGATCTTCACATAGAAATTGATACCATCCCCAACAATAGACCTTTTCTTTTCAACTATCGTTACTTCCATAAGTCCTGATGAAAGAACTCTAATTTCATCTTCAGTTAATTTAAAGTTCCTAACCGCTGAATAGCTTTGAACATAAGTGCCAGCCTCCTCCAGCGCTAATTGCTTTGCATTCAACAATGCCCTACTTTCGGCTACTGATGGAGTCTCACCATCCCCCATATTGTATGTTCCCTCTGAGATGATATCTTTCATCTCTGCAAGTCCGGCAGTAGAAAGTAAAAATAACACAATTAGCGTGATCAAAAAAAAGGTTAACTTAGATCTCATTTTTTTATCTGTTTATTCTCAAGATACAAAAACCCGCTCTCTTCTCAGAAGCGGGGTTTCCTAAATCAGTCCACAGTACCCTCACGCACTGTTAAAGGGTTTATGAATCTTAATCTCTGACTTTATATATATCTTTTGATTAGCACGATTGCCTTTTGAAATCTATAATGAAAATCAAAGACGGCAATTTGTGGACAAGGAAGTAGCCCCCACAAGTGACGGTAGGGTAGCCAGCAAACCGAAAGATGTCGATTTAAAAAATTAGTCTGCCTTTGCACTGGCATCCTTCCACTGATAGTCTGCAGAAATGAAAGACTGCTGTAGTTCATAGTGATAGATTCTGCCACCATCAAGAGAAGAATAATCTATAGAAATGAGTCTCTGGAGTTTATCCTTATCTTTCCCGGCTCGTTCCATCATCTTCTCAAAATCTTGTGGGCTGATCAAATGATGCCATTGAGATCTTTCATCAGGGAATCTTACAAGATTTACGTCTGTATAAGCATATAATGTTTCACTAAGTAGCGTTACTCTCACTTCTAGCCTTAATATCTTAGCAGGAGAATTCGTTACGCGGAATAAGACTCCATAGGGCTGGGGAACTATGACTTTCTTATCATCCCTATCCTCGAGGACCGCAAAGCTCAAACCCCAAACGTAAGGTCTATGCGATTCGATAAAAGACTTCCTCGTTAGACGGACATTAAATATCGACACCCCCAAAGCAATCAGCGCAATGATTATCGGTACGTATACGGTAAGATAATTTGTCTCGGG
>CAITLA010000219.1 GCA_903893135.1 uncultured Syntrophaceae bacterium
CATTTGCCAGTACCGTCTTACAGTCAGGGCACCAGTTCACGATGGAACTTTTCTTATAGGCGAGCTCTTTTTCATACATCCAGAGAAAAAACAGTTGTTCCCAGCGGTAGTATTCCGGCTCACACGTGGAAAGCTCCCTGTCCCAGTCATAGCTGAATCCCATCTCCTTGAGCTGTTTTTTCATATAGGCGATGTTTTCATTGGTCCATGTTGCCGGGTGAATTTTATTGTCGATGGCCGCGTTTTCCGCAGGCATGCCGAACGAATCCCAGCCCATGGGATGCAGGACGTTGTATCCGTTCATCCGCTTGTACCGCGCCACTACATCGCCGATAGTGTAGTTCCTCACATGGCCCATATGGATTTTCCCGGAGGGATACGGAAACATCTCCAGGAGGTAGTATTTCTTCTTATCAGTATCCTCTGTGACCTTGAAAATACCCATGTCTTCCCAGATTTTTTGCCATTTCTTTTCAAGTTCCCGGGGCTTATACTTTTTTTCCATAAATCATCCAGCCTCCAAAATGCTCAGGGATACCCTTTCTTCAACGCCTGTTGTCAAGACTTAAGGATAATATCATCATGAATGAGAACTTCCGGTGAGTCCGTTTATATTTTGATCTGCTTGGTCTTTGTATAATTTCAGGTATAGGGCATCGAGGATACCGTTTATGAAAGAGCCGGAATTTTCAGAGCCATACAATTTGCCTAAATCTATAGCTTCGTTCAGCGTGACTTTGGGGGGTATGTCCGGACAGTATAAGAGCTCGTAGACGGCCATGCGGAGGATATTCCTGTCGACCCTCGACATCCGCGCAAGAGACCAGTTATTGGAACAACTGCTTATGAGACTGTCTATTTCCTCTTTCTTATCGCAAGCGCCTTCTATCAAGGCCGTAGAAAATTTCCTGGACTCTTCCGGCGCTCCAAAGCATTTCCAGAAAATCGCAATAGCCTCTTTGGCATCGATATCTAAAACATCCAGCTCGTAAAGAACTTGTAAGGCAATCTCTCTTGCCTTTCTCCTTTGATGCATTAATTCCTCTGGATCTGTTGCATCAGACGCCGTTCATGACGGGTCTGCAGATAATAAAAAACGAGACATAATGGGTTAAAAAATTTGCCTTGTCATTTCGACCACCGTACCCGCGCCCCGCTATCGGTGACAGTCTTCGCTAACTCTTTCGAAATGACATCAGATGAAGATTTTAGAAGGTCTCAGGCTATAACTTCCTGAAGAGATCCACCATTTCGATGGCCGACATGGCGGCATCCCACCCCTTGTTCCCCGATTTGGCTCCCGCCCTTTCAATGGCCTGTTCAATGGTGTCTGTGGTCAATACGCCGAAGGCAACAGGCACCTCTGTCTCCAGACCGACACTCGCTATCCCTTTGGTGACCTCGGCACTGATGTATTCAAAATGTGGTGTCGCACCCCTGATCACTGCACCAAGACAAATCACAGCATCAAATTTCGCAGTCTTTGCCAGCTTCTTGGCCACAGCGGGTAATTCAAATGCACCGGGAACCTTATAAATAAGAATGTCCTTCTCTTCCGCGCCTGCCCTGGTAAGTGCATCAACAGCGCCATCAATCAGCCTTCCGCTGATAAAATCGTTGAATCGACTGGCGACAATGCCGAACTTCATTCCCTTGGCTATAAGCTTTCCTTCTATGATTTTTGGCATACTCTCCTCTCCCTCGTGTAATCCTGGAACCTGACCTTCAGTTCATGTCCGCGTACTATAATAAAAAGATTCTATATCTCTAACAAATGGCCCATCTTTTTCTTTTTTGTCTTCAGATATTTGATGTTGCTCTCATTTGGTTTTATTTCGATGGGGACTCGCTCGGTAATGGTTAAACCATACCCTTCAAGACCTACAATCTTCTTGGGATTATTGGTCATGAGTTTCATCTTCTTGACACCCAGATCTGCAAGTATCTGGGCGCCGATACCATAATCCCGCAAGTCCGCCTTGAAACCGAGGGATATATTGGCTTCAACAGTGTCTTTTCCACGTTCCTGCAATTCGTAGGCCTTGATTTTATTGACAAGGCCGATACCCCTGCCTTCCTGATGCATATATACAATGATACCTTTCCCCGCCTCACCCACCATTTCCATGGCTCTATGGAGTTGGTAGCCGCAGTCGCACCTCTCCGATCCGAAGACATCACCTGTCAGACATTCTGAATGAACCCTCACCAGGACCTCATCTTCCGGCTCAATATCTCCCTTCAACAGGGCAACATGTTTCATATCATCCACGTCATTTTCGTAAACAATGACTTTGAATTGACCTCCGTAGAGGGTGGGGATTATTGCAGTGGCTGCCCTCCTGATCAGGGATTCGTGCTGCATCCTGAACTGTATGAGATCGGAAATGGTCACTATCTTGAGATCATGCTCCTTGGCAAACATTTCCAGGTCAGGCATTCTGGCCATGGTGCCATCGTCCTTCATTATTTCACATATTACGCCTGCGGGCTTCAGCCCGGCCAACCGCGCAAGATCTACGGAACCTTCGGTCTGGCCTGTTCTTACCAGCACGCCGCCTTTTTTTGCGCGTATGGGGAAAATATGCCCCGGGCTGACGATGTCGTCCGGCGTAACGTCATCTGCTACGGCCGTTCTTATCGTCGTCGCCCTGTCGGCTGCGGAAATTCCGGTGGTCACTCCGCGCTTGGCTTCTATAGACACCGTAAAGGCGGTGCCGAAGGAGGACCGGTTATCCACCACCATGGGGTGGAGGTTCAGTTTATCGGCAAGATCCTCACTCAGGGACAGGCATACAAGCCCCCTGCCGTATTTTGCCATGAAGTTAATGGCATCAGGCGTAACAAATTCTGCCGCCATGCAGAGGTCGCCTTCATTTTCCCTGTCTTCATCATCAACCAAGATGACCATTCTGCCGCTCTTGATATTTACAATGGCTTCTTTTATTGTACTTATACCCATCTTTCCACCTTCAATAATTTGGTTCCCAATGCTCCGTTGCTCTATCGAACTTCCCATGCCTCTGTGCGAAAGTGAAAGGGGAGGCGATTCATTTCAAGAATCCATGCTCCGCAAGAAAATTCATGTCAATCCCTTTGCCGGGATTGAGGAATTTCTCCACATATTTTCCGATTATATCCGTTTCGATATTAACCAGATCGGCCACTTTTTTAAATCCTAAAGTCGTGTTCCGGGCCGTATGCGGAATTATATTAACATAAAATCTGTTTTTTTCACAACGATTTACCGTCAGACTTATACCGTCGACAGCAACGGATCCCTTTTCTACGATGTACCGGCCCAATTCTGTGTCGATTTCCACACTGAACTGGATTGAATTGGCCTTGTTCACTTTCTCCTGAATCTTTCCTATGCCATCCACATGGCCAAGTACCAGGTGTCCTCCCAAGAAACTGTTCAGCCGCAGGGATTTTTCCAGGTTCACCTTATCGCCTGACTTTAGCAATTTAAGATTTGTCCTGGCCAGGGTTTCCGTGGACACGTCCGCGGAGAAGCGCTTGTCTCCTTTCTCCGTTACTGTGAGACAGGCACCGCTGACAGAAATGCTGTCACCAACATTAATGTCACCCAAATGCATGGATGAATCGACAATAAGAAGGGCGTCTTCCCCCTTCCTTGACATCCTGTTGACTGTTCCTAAGTCTTCTATAATCCCTGTGAACATGACCGTTTAAATTTCCCGTCGATAACTTTCTTGATCAGTCATCTGTGTTCATCTTTCTTGACATTGAGTAGATCCTTCAGTCCTTCCATGAAATCACTGACGTCACGAAACTCCCTGTATACCGACGCGAACCGAACGTAGGCAACGTCGTCCAAATTCTGGAGTTCTTTCATGACCTGCTCACCAATGGCCGATGAGGGGATCTCTTTATCCTGATACTCCTGACAGTGCCTCTCGATTCTATCCACGATGCTTTCTATTTCATCAGTGCTTATGGGGCGTTTTTCACAGGCCCTCTTGATGCCGGAGCGTATTTTCGTTCTATCGAATGGTTCTCTGCGTCCATCCTTCTTGACCACCATCGGAAGAACTTCTTCCACGAATTCGTAGGTAGTGAAACGTTTCGCGCAGGCAATGCATTCCCGTCTTCTCCTTATGGCATCTCCATCCTTGCTGATCCGGGAGTCAATAACCTTGTTTTCTGCATTTGCACAAAAAGGACACTTCATAATTGAGACACCGTGACACCGGCCTCCTTCAATATATCTGTCGCCAGTTTATCCCCGTACTCTGCCTTTACAACCACCGTGACTATACCTGCGTTGATGATCATCTTGGCGCATATTATACACGGATGATTGGTGCAGTAGAGTGAGGAACCGTTTACACTTACTCCATGGAGTGCGGCCTGAATGATGGCATTCTGCTCTGCGTGAAGTCCGCGACAGAGTTCATGACGCTCACCGGAAGGCACACCCAATTGCTCGCGCAGGCAGCCGGCATCCAGGCAGTGGTGAAGGCCGGAAGGGGCGCCATTGTAGCCCGTGGCGAGTAACCTGCGATCCTTCACAATAACAGCGCCAACGCTCCGTCTTACGCATGTAGAACGTTTCGAGACGAGATCAGCGATGTCCATGAAATATTCGTCCCATTCCGGCCTGCGCTTTTTCTGTCGGGCGACTTCCGGCTTTGAACGTCCGGTCTTAGCCATTTCCTGTTACCTGTCAGCCTCTCCGCTCTATCGAATTTAAGTAATCACTAATTCTTACTTGTAAAGTCGCTTTCCGATGGCCGCAATTTTATCGAGCCTTCCCTGATGGCGGCCGCCCTCAAATTCTGTATTCAACCACAATCGGGCAATTGATTTTGCCGCTTCCGCTTCTGTTCGCCTGCCGGCAAGGACGAGGATATTTGCATCATTGTGCAGCCTGCTCATGTGGGCCGTCTCTTCATCGAGACATAGAGCCGCTCTCACGCCCGGGAATTTGTTTGCGACAATACTCATACCGACACCGGAACCGCATACGAGGATTCCCCGGTCAAACTCTCCGGCAGATACCCTTTGGGCCACTATGGCGCCAAAGTCCGGATAATCCACATTCGCTGGACTGTCAGTGCCGGCATCCGTTACGGCGTATCCCATTTCAGCAAGGTACCGTTTGACAACTTCTTTTAAGGGGAACCCCGCGTGGTCGCTACCTATGATTATCTGGCCCATTTTATCAAAGTTTATCTGATTTCCTGAATATCAAGACAGCATTGACTCCGCCGAAGCCGAATGTGTTCGACATGGCCGTATCGATATTTTTTTTCCGTGCCTTGTGGGGAACATAATCGAGATCACATTCGGGGTCAGGGTTATCCAGATTGATGGTCGGTGGAATAATTCCTTCGTAAATAGACATCGCTGAGATGATAGCCTCCACGGCGCCTGCGGCTCCCAGAAGATGACCTGTCATGGATTTTGTAGAGCTGACAGCAAGATTTAGGGCATGTTTGCCAAAGACCTTTTTAATGGCCTGTGTTTCATAGAGGTCGTTCGGAGGTGTCGATGTGCCATGGGCATTTATGTAGTCGATGTCGGCTGGTTTCAGACGGGCGTCTTGCAGGGCGGCTGACATGCATCTGGCCGCTCCTTCATGTCCCGGAGGAGGTATTGCCATGTGGTAGGCATCACTCGTAGATCCGTAACCGACCACTTCCGCATATATCCTGGCGCCTCTCTTAAGAGCTGAAGTCAGTTCCTCCAGGATAACGATGCCGGAACCCTCTCCCATAACAAAGCCATCCCTCTCTCTGTCAAAGGGACGACTCGCTTTCTCGGGCTCGTCATTTCTTACGGATATGGCCCTCATTGCGTTGAAGCCGCCCACACCTAATGGTGTAATGGCTGCATCAGTGCCTCCGGCGATCATGGCATCTGCATAACCGCCGCAGATGATTCTCATGGCGTCCCCGACAGCATTTGTGCCGGAAGAGCAGGCCGTGGTAGGACAATTTATGGGGCCTTTGGCTCCGAATCTGATCGATACATGGCCTGCGGCAAGATTTGCAAGCGCGGCCGGGAGGGCAAAGGGGGATATCTTTCTGGGGCCGCCACCGAGTATCGCTTCTTTTGCTCTTTCCATGCTCCCAAGGCCGCCGATTGCCGATCCGATAATTACTCCCACACGTTCTGCATTCGTTTCATTAATGCTCAGTTTCGCATCCGATACGGCCATCCCGGCGGCAGCCAGGGCGTAGACGATAAAGTTATCGAGCCTGTGAAGCTCTTTCTTGCTCACATAATTCAGGGCATCAAAGTTCTTCAGTTCCCCGGCGATCTGAGTCTTGTGTCCTGTGGCATCGAATTTTGTTATTCTCCCGATTCCCGATTGTCCGGCGCAGATTGCCTCCCACATATCTCGGGCAGAATTGCCAAGAGGTGTGACTGCACCAATTCCGGTTATAACGATTCTTCTTTTCAAAGAGGCCTGTTTTCCTCGTGTCATGTTAATATTATGTTACCCCTTTTTTCTTGAGGAATTCGATCACGTCTTTTATCGTGCGGATTTTTTCCAGCTCTTCATCGGACATTTGTATTCCGAAATTTTCTTCCATTTCCATGATCAGTTCAACCAAGTCAAGGGAATCGGCTCCCAGATCATCTATAAAGGATGCCTCCGGCACACATTCTTCTTTTGTGACATCCAGGCGCTGCACTATAATCTCTATGACTCTATCTTCGAGTTTCATCAATACTTCCTCCTCCACGCATAAACTAATTTATGACACCGTAGCACAAATAAAGACCGCGCCGTTGACGCGGAATCTTAAAAAATCCATCTGCTGTGGATATCTTGTTACCGTCGCAGTCCTTAAGACATCTTTTCTGTCGGAATTACCTGCCTGCCCTTATACGTTCCGCAATTCTGGCAGACGTGATGAGCAAGCTTCGGTTCACTGCACTGTGGGCACGCAGAAGCCAGTTGAGGCTTGAGAAAATCGTGCGACCTCCTCTTGTTTCTCCTTGTTTTCGAATGTCGTTTTACTGGGTTTGGCATTGTTCTTTTCCTCTATATTAAATTTACTTGTTTTCTACTACTCTTAATTTATTTAAAACTGCCAGCCTTTCGTCGATGTACTCGGTATGGCAGCCACAGTTTGCCGTGTTGAGATTGATCCCGCAATGTGGACATAGACCTTTGCAGCTATCTGTGCAAAGAACCTTGATAGGAATTTGCAGCATGACCTGTTCAAATATGAGGGCATCGAGATCTATTACATCATCCTGATAATATCCGTATTCAATGTACTCCGCACTCAGTTCGTCTTCCTGCTTCGACCTGTTTTTCTCCGGAACAAAGGTGTATCGAAAGTTAATCTTTACGGGCAGATGGGTGACTTCCAGACACCGGCAGCAATTCGAAGTAATGGTGGTTTCCAGGCTCCCATCGATAAACACGGTCTCGCGGATCCTCTTAGCCTGGCAGAAAACCTCAATCTTTTGGATGGAAAAATCCCTTTTTTCCTTTTCAGGGAGGAGATCCCGAAACCAGTCGCCATCCTTGTGCAGCGATATGTTCAATCCCTCATCAGGGATGTTGTTGATAATTATTTTCACTGTACTTCTTTAATTATATGCGTCAGATTCTATTCTTAAATGTATCCCAGGCATGCGATGAGCTGTTGCTGTAAGGTGCGAAGTAGATTATAAAAAGGCCTGATTGTCAAGTATAATTTTACCCTTCGAAATCCGGCTTGACAAGCGAAAGTTGCAGCCCTATAAGAAGGTCATCAAAGCAGTGGGCACGGTTAAATAAAATGACTGAAAAGGAAAATGTCAGAACCCGTTTTGCCCCATCTCCGACAGGGTTTTTGCACGTCGGCGGGGCGAGAACCGCTCTTTTTTCCTGGCTTTATGCCAGGCACTGCGGCGGGAAATTTATTCTCCGGATTGAAGATACCGATCAGGTTCGGTCGACGGAGGAATCAACAAAGGCGATTCTCGATGCCCTGACATGGCTGGGACTCCACTGGGATGAAGGACCGTTTTTCCAGGCACAACATGTAGATATACATAGGCAAATGGTACAAAGGCTCCTCGATGAAGGCAAGGCCTATTGCTGCGTATGTACTCCTGAGGAGCTGGAAGATAAGAGGAAGAAGGCGCTCGCGGAAGGGAGAAAACCAAAGTATGACGGCACGTGCCGGGAAAAGAAGCTTCCCAGGTCGGCCTATGCCGTGGTGCGCTTCAGGTGCCCTGACACGGGCGTGACCGTCGTAAATGACCTGATTAAGGGGCGGATTACATTCAATAATGAGGAACTCGATGATCTGGTCATAGAAAGAAGTGACGGCTACCCTACATACAACTTTGCCGTCGTCGTGGACGATGCCCAGATGGAGATGACCCACGTGATCAGGGGAGATGACCATCTGAACAATACGCCGAGGCAAATCCTTCTCTATAAAGCGCTGGGATATGATGTTCCTCAATTCGCACATGTTTCCATGATCATGGGGTCGGATAAGACGCGGCTGAGCAAACGTCACGGGGCGACATCGGTCATGGCCTACAAGGAAATGGGCTACTTGCCCGAGGCGGTGGTCAACTATCTCGTCAGGCTCGGCTGGTCTTACGGAGACCAGGAGATATTTTCTTTGGATGAACTAATCCGAACTTTTACCCTTGAGTCCGTTGGAAAATCCGCTGCCATATTTAATCCGGAAAAACTTCTCTGGCTGAATCAGCACTACATCAAGGAATGTGACTCCAAAAGACTCGTGCAGGAGACGACGCCATTCTGGCAAGAACTGGGTGTTGATACTTCAAACCACGATCTTCTGAAACGTGTCGCTGATGATCTGAAAACGAGATCAAAGACTCTGGCAGAGCTTGCCGATGCAAGCCTCTTTTACTTTGCGGATGATATTGTCTATGAAAAGGAGGCGGCGGATAAATTTCTCAATAAAGGAATTGTGGATCACTTGGCTGCCATAGCCGAAGGGCTTCCTTCGCTTGAGGATTTTACGAAGAAAGGCATGGAAAATTTCCTCCGCACAATCGCTGGAGAAAGGGGCGTAAGCCTCAAGGTGATTGCCCAGCCCCTCCGTGTCGCACTGACGGGAAAAACCGTAAGCCCTGGCGTTGATGAAGTTATGCTCACTCTCGGCAAAGAGAGGGTCATTAAACGCATAAGAAAAGCAATTGCGTTCATTAACAGCAGAAGTTGATTTTGACCTTGACATTTCGGGGGTGATTGACTAATAAGTCACCCTCCAATTATGTCGTTCGCGGTCCCATCGTCTAGTGGTTAGGACGCTGGCCTCTCACGCCGGAAACTCGGGTTCAAGTCCCGGTGGGACCACCAGATAAATTAAAGGGGCTATCACGTTGTGGCAGCCCCTTGTTTGTTTCCCTTTCTCAAATCAGAATGGAATACTTGCACACGGTCAGAGACTGATACCTTCACTTTTTCTTTCCGAATCCGGGATATAGTTTCTCCTTGCTATAATTTATCGCATTTTTCAGAAAAACTCTCTTGACATACAAGTGCCGAGCCCCTTATTCTCTACCTGTCAAATAGGAATTTCTTATCAATATCAAAAAGGCGCTGTAATGTCCGTTATGCTCTTGCTTCTCTCAGCTCCGGCGGGAGGATGGCGCACGCTTCGCTCTTTTGCGATGGCCAATTATGGTATATCTGATGTTGCTCTGATGTAAAATCAAGAAAAAGGAGGGGACTATGAGCTTTACGAGGATTTGGCACAAGAATTATCCGGCCGGCATACCTGCAGAAATCGCGTTTGAGAAAATAACCATGCCTGAGGTTCTCACCCGAACGGCCAGGAAATTCCCGAACCATACGGCCCTCATTTTCATGGGTACCGAGATCACCTATCAGGAGCTTGAAAGCCTGGTCAACAGGTTTGCGAAAGCGCTTGTTTCACTGGGCGTGAAAAAAGGCGACAAGGTGGCCATGGTTCTCCCCAATATTCCGCAGATTGTGATTGCTGATTTTGCCGCATTCCGCATAGGAGCCGTTACGGTGATGAACAATCCTCTTTATACGGAGACCGAACTTTCCTATCAATTGAATGATTCAAATTCTACGTTCCTGGTCACGCTGGACGTGATGTTCCCTGTGGCCAAGAAACTGCAGGAAAGGACACAGGCAAAAAAAGTCATCCTCTGTTCTTTGAGTGATTATCTTCCGCCGCCGCTCAAACCCGCGTTCCCGCCGGCAGAGGTTCCGCCACAAGAGGGGATATACCATTTCATGGATTTGCTGAATGCCCAAAAAGACACACCTGTGCGCAATATGCCGACGCTAAACGACCTGGGGGCCCTCATCTATACAGGGGGCACCACGGGGGTCAGCAAGGCGGCCATGCTGAGCCATGCCAATATTTCTTTCAACACGCAGCAGTTCCGCACCTGGTTCAGCGCCGGAAAGGATGGGGAAGAGAGGATGCTGGCCATTTATCCCTTTTTTCACGCGGCCGGCTGGACAGGCATGCACAATACCTGTGTCTATGCCGCATGGGTAGATATCCTGGTTCCCCGGCCGGAGCCGGGCCAGATCCTTGATCTCATCGATAAGTTCAAACCGACCTTGCTGCCCGGCGTTTCCACAATTTTTGTTGCTCTCCTGAATAATGAGAAATTTGTCAATATGGATCTCTCCTTTGTGAAGGCTTATATTACCGGCGCGGCTCCCATGGCCCTGGATACCATCGAGAAGCTGAAAAAAGTCCGCAATGTGCCCTTGATCCATGTATATGGATTGACCGAAATTACCCCCATGGGAACAGCCACCCCCTGGGGTGGAAAGGAAAAACCGGAAACTGTAGGGGTTCCCCTGCCGAGCACGGACCTGAAAATCGTGGATCTCGAAACGGGCAAGAAGGATCTTAATGTGGGCGAGATCGGGGAAATTTGCTTTAAGGGCCCCCAGGTCATGACGGGCTATTACAAGAGGCCGGAAGAAACGGCAATAGTCATGGAGGACGGCTGGCTCAAGACAGGCGACGTCGGTTTCATGGATGAGGACGGATATGTCACTATTGTGGACCGCAAGAAAGATGTTATCAATGCCAGCGGCTTCAATGTCTATCCCAAAGAGATCGACGAGCTTCTGATCACACATCCGAAGATTCTGGAAGTATGCACCATCGGCGTTCCCGATGCCTATCGCGGAGAGACCGTAAAGGTCTTTATTGTTACAAAGCCAGATCAAACCATAACAGCGGAAGAAGTCATTGACTTCTGCAAAGAAAAACTTGCGGGATACAAGGTGCCGAAGCTCGTTGAGTTCATAGGTGCACTTCCCAAGAGCGTCGTAGGGAAGATTCTGCGCAGGGAACTCCGGGACATGGAAGCGAAGAAAAAAGAAGGTAAATCTTAGTTGGGTTTCGTTTCCGGCCTTTTCCTATCAATCGGCGGCTGTCCCGGGAATTACGATGATTATAGTTTGAGATATTGACAAGCCAGGGAATAATTATGAACCTCACTCACAGGAAGGTTGGGTGACGCTTGCCATCCTTTGCTGCGATAGAATTTCTTGACAGGACAAGCGCGATCTCTTAAGTTTGCCAACCATGTGCGCCAAGACAACCTCCGATACCACCACCGGGAAACCCATTCTTGCCCTGGCAGTCATGAGCGTCATCTGGGGCTATAACTGGGTAGTCATGAAGGAGGCTCTCCGTTTCTGCGATCCATTTGTATTTGCCGCTATCCGGGTATTCCCGGCCGTTATCATTCTTTTCGGGATACTCCTCTGGACGAAAAAGGATTGGCGTCCGCGACAGGTGAAATGGACAGTCATTCTGGGATTACTTTCCACGACACTGGGTTCTGGCCTTCCCTTATGGGCCCTCGCAGGCGGCACTGCTGGGAAAACAGCCGTACTCCTTTATACGATGCCGTTCTGGGTTATCATCCTGGCCTGGCCTATACTGGGCGAGAGGATCAGGGGCCTTGAATGGCTGGCCGTCGTTCTTGCATTCGCAGGACTCGCCTTAATTGTGGCTGTCGATGCCGTCGGGGCAAACCTCTTGTCGAGCATCCTCGCGGTGATTGCCGGTATAACATGGGCGGGAAGCGCCATCATCACCCGGATAATGAGGCGCGATCCCGAATTCGACGTTCTATCGGTCACGACCTGGCAGATGATTTACGGCGTGGGGCCTCTCATAATTATTTCGGTACTGGTGCCGTCGCCTCCCATCCAGTGGACCCCCGTATTCATTGCCGCCTTGCTATATAATGTCATTCTCGTAATTGTCGTCGCATTCCTGCTCTGGTTTTATATATTAGAGAGACTTCAGGCAGGCATGGCAACGATGGGAACGCTCGTCACTCCGGTACTTGCCCTTGTCTTAGCCCGCATTCAGCTCGGCGAAATCCCGTCTTCACGTGAAGCCTTTGGCATCATTTTAATCCTGTCAGGAATAGGTCTCCTCGGCGCCATTGCTTTTCTGAGAAATCGCCGGGCGGAAAAGTAAACCACCACCGGCCTTTTCGCCCGCATTTGAGATTACGCGACCAACCATCTCTTGTACGATAGAGTGATTCACGCTGGCATTAAGTATGATGTCCCCATAACTATAGTGAGGATTTGAGCCCGGTTCTTCCCCCGTGATCACATTAATAATTGAGCAGGCTCTCCCCGGAATTACCGCGGGCTTGAGTTATTACGGGGCCAATAGCCTGTCCAACTTTGATTTGACCTGCATACCGACCAATTTGCCAATGCTCAGCTTGCCGCGAGCCTTTCCCAACTTGATGCTTGTCTCAATAATGTTCTTAGGCACGTAGGATTGTTGGGCCTCCGGTTTGCGAAGCAGGGTGAGGGATTTGGTGACACAAGTATCGACACACAGTCCACATCCGATGCACCGGTCCAGATCCAGGATGGCTTTCTTGTTGTCCACATGAAGGGCTTCCATCTGACAGCGCTTGGTGCATATGCCGCAGCCTTTGCATGTGTCAGGATTGAGGCTTGCCACAAATGGACTCGCCACCAAACTGGCCGGCTTGGGATCACGCTTGAGAAGTCTCAGCACACCGCAGCAGCACCCGCAGCAGGTGCAGATGAAAAGGGGGTTCTTGGCGTTCGCCGGTTGCAGCACCAGCCCCGTTTCCTCGGCCCGCCGAAGAATCGCCAGGGTTTCTTCCCGGCTTATGGCCCGGCCACGGCCCATGTGCACGACGCCCTCAGCCGCCAAGCCAAACTGCAGACAACTCTCCTCAGGCTTGTCACAGCCTTTTCCCAGGATGCGAAACTCCTGTCGGCAGATGCAATTGGACACGGCAAAGGTCGTGTGCTTGCGCACCAGCTCCTCTGCCCGCTCATAGGGCATCACCTCGGGCTGAACCGAGATGCTCTTCTCTACAGGGATCGTACGCATTTGTGGCATTTTGCGCCAGGTGCTGGGGTCAAACAAAGAGGGCAGGTATTCTTCGAACTCCTCGACAAGCTCCCGGCTCAGTTTGTTCACCTGCGCCTCCCAGATGCCCACGACAAATTGTTGGGCCATGTACAGTTGCGGCATATTCTTTCGTTGAATCCCTATAACCAGGCCCTTCTTATCCATCTCTTCCAGCCTTCTGGTGACCTCCTTGACGGGGAGCTTGGCGCGCCGCGCGACGACTCTGGGCTCCTTGGGAATCAGGGTCAAATGGAGCGCGAGCTTGGCTTCGTCAGGGGTAAAAAGCCGGCGCAAAATGCGAATTTCCACGCCGCTCGTGGTGCGTGGAAAACCTCCTGGCAGGTTGTCCAGGTGCTCAGCCAGGTTCTCGTAAATACCTTGTGTCATTGCAAAGCCCCTTTTCTGTGGAGTCATTCTTTTGCTCTTAAATATATCTCTGCCTGTTGAAAGTCAGCCCGACGACAACATTATCAGATTAATAATTAAGCAGGCTGTCCCCATAATTATAAGGGGTAGCATGTTTCATCTCGTACTCAACGAGCTGCTCTGACAAAACGATCTGCGACTTTGAATTTGAATGAGCGAAGAAGCATCAATATGCAAAGTTATTGCAATTTTCGCAAAGAAGATTCGCCCGCACTATCTCACCAACAACGCCAACTTTCTTTTTTGTTTCTTACTATCCGATTTTATGAGCTCTCTTTCGTATCACAGAGCAAATTCTTTCTATAATACCGTCGGTATCATAATTATCGTAAAACTCCGCTGCTAACTCTTCAGCTTTCGGTACAATATTCTGAATCATATCGGATAGTATTCTTAAGACAATATTCTGTTTTATCGAAACAGCGTCCGCAAACTTCTTCCAATGCTTTTCTTGAAGCCAGCCCGGTCGTTTCTCGCCACCTATCTTCATTGCCAGCTTGTCTGTAAGACTCTCATAAATCTTCGTGCAGAGAAGGTCGTAAAATGGTGCGAGACGAGGTCCAGGATCAGTCAATAGTATAGTAAGGTTCTTTGCGTGGGCATCCGCATTGCCAATCAACACATTAAATATGACCCATTGTAAGAGTGCCATCCTATCTGCTGCAGGGCGTATGCTTGACCTATTTACCAGATCGAAACATTGGTTCAACGCCGGTCCACCCTCGCTTTCATATTTCTGTTCTGGAAGAACTCCGAGCGCCTGGCAAAAATCTTCTTGATGAATACGGGCCACCTTGCCGTCTGGTGTTCTTTCCCTGTCAAAGCGTTTTACGATGAATAATATATCGAGGCCTCTGCGGATCGTTACTTCAGGCACCTGGAGACCAATCTTTCCAGCGAGAATCATGCAGTAGGCCTCATTCATCACAGTCCCTTCAAGTCCTTGAATGGGCGGCTTCAGAATATGCGTGCTCGGAAGGTTACCGGTTGCGAGAAAAATTCTGTCGTTTTCCATGTATATGGGCAGTTTGTTCTGCGCTCCCGCCAGGGACAGGCGAATCCCCCTTTCTCCCGCCATCAATGGCTTTCTCGGTAGCTCAGCTACGATTTTGTGAAGTTCACTTTCGTCAAGTTCCCGGTATCCCGGTGTATATTGAGGCAAATTGCCTTCGGGCAAGACTGAAACAGCGCCGGCACACTCGCCGCCTATCCTCCTTAAAAGAATGAAATCATTCTTCTCAGAGATTCCCAGGCGCCGCGCGATAACTCTCCGTATCTCTGCTTCCGGGAGAAGATTAGCGAAAAAGGGACGGGCCAGGTCATCCGTGTAAGGCTCCCTCTGAAAGGGAAGAGCCAAAGACAGCGCAATACTTCCAGGTCGATCTATCCATGCCATATCATATTGAAATATGAATCTTCGCCGTTCGTCAAGCCACAGATAACCTACGAGTCTTTCGTGTAAATAGACCCCAAGCCTATCGCCTACTGCACCGTTACTCATTTTTCCAACCTCTTGGCAGAATAGTGACCTCCAGCCCAAGGCAAGACAAGACTTGAAGGATCTTACCAATATGAGCGGTTGGTTTTCCATTCTCCACATTTGAGAAAAACCTGTAACCCACGTTGCACATCGCAGCAGCATCCGTAAGTGTCAATCCATCTGCCTTTCTTTTTCTTCTCACCATCATGCCTATATCAGCAGGCGAATTTATTTTCCCTTCCAAGATTACCCCCTTTCTATGCCTTGATATTATTACCGTACGGGAATACTAATCGTCTATTATGAGTTTGTCAAGCATAATATACCCGTACGGGAATAATATTCATAAAGACAACGGTAAGCAGCAATATTATTACCGATAGGGAACATTATTATTTGAAGCCCGCTTCGGCATGCAGGCGGGCTTCGAGTGGCTTCTCTCGTTTCTTGTGAAAACTCGCGGCTCCCTTTCAATTGTAATTCAATTAACTGTTCAGGTAATCAGAATTGACGAATTGTATTTGTACTCAGCGAGACTTTCTTTAGGAAAAAAAGGATATGGCTAGAAACGTCTCCACCTACGAGTCTACAGATGGACAAGACGCCCGGTGTTAATGATTTCCAGTTGAAATTCTTTTCTCACGCATCAGCATCAAGCGGCCACAAGTTTTTCGGGCTGCTTTCAGCCATCAATTGAATAGCTAATTAAAAAACATTAACAAATGTCTCTTGAAGTCAGAATCGAGATTCTCACGATCACTGTTTATGAGATACGTTGTCGCTCTCGGATGCGAGCGTTTGAAGAAAATACCTCCCAAATTCCGTATTCAACTTTCTGACCCAAGCGACTGTTGTTGGCTCAGCCATGAATGCTATGAATCTGTCATCGAGGTAATTCGGTTGAAAATGGCACACTCCGTTTCTAAAACGTCGAAGTAAGTCCACGTTAGAGGAGGAGAGTAAATCATCAATGACTTGATCTTTGAGTTTCATCTTGTGCCATCCTTCTATTACAACAAAAAGGGCAGCATACCAGTGAGAAAGAAAAACACCTTCGTAATCAGCAAACCAGCTTATGTCTTGTTTCTTATCCCTTGACTTGTCCGTGAGGCACTTGTCGAAGTGTGTACGCATCGCATTAGCCCACATCCAGTATCTATGGATTGTAAATATCTGATCCATTTTGGAACTCATTTAACAATGAGGATTACCAATTTTAACAAGTTTTGTAATCTCTCCTTAAATCAACGGCAGAGGCCTTTTTTATCAGCATATTCCCAAGGTATGCAGTCTCCCAATTTACACGCTTTTTGGGCATCACGGCAGAACTGATACTTGTCGCCCGCTGTAAGATAGATATACGCCCGAGATGCGTATGCCCATCCATAATCCGGTTTCAGTCGGATGGCCTCGTTGTAATCCTCAATGGCACGCTGATCCTGACGAATGTGATCGTAAGCCATGCCTCGCCAAAAGTAGGCCTTCGCATCATCAAGTTTCAGTCGGATGGCCTCGTTGAACTCCTCAATGGCACGCTGATCCTGACCGAGTTTAACGTAAGCAAGCCCCCTTTCATAGTAGGCCTTGGCATCATCCGGTTTCAGTCGGATTGCCTCATTGTAGTCCTGGATGGCACGTTGATATTGACCGAGGTTAAAGTAAGCAAGCCCCCTTTCATAGTAGGCCTTGGCATCATCCGGTTTCAGTCGGATTGCCTCGTTGAAGTCCTGGATGGCACGTTGATATTCACCAAGATAGTGGAAATAATCAAACCCTCTAAAGTAGTACGCATCGGCATAATCTGGTTTCAGTCGGATGGCCTCGTTCAAGTCCTCGATGCCACGTTGATATTGGTCAAGATATGCATAAGTAAGCCCCCTGATGTAGTAGGCATCGGCATAATCCCGTTTCAAGCGGATGACGTCGGTGTAATCGTTAATGGCTCGCTGATACTGACCAAGTTTAATACCGTAAGTAAGGCCTCTCAAGAAGTAGGCTTGGACATAATCCGGTTCCAATTTAATAGCATTGTTAAGATATTGAATAGCCTTCTTGGGACCACTATATTTCCCTTTATCCCTAATTGCTAAGGCCTTATAAAACCATTCCACTGCTGTCAGACTTTTGGCGGCTTGCCGGAATTCCTTCTTTAATTTTTCGGTGCTTTGCTTTTTTGCCGTCAGTTTCCGGTTTTCTTCTTCAAGTTTTACAATCTTTTGGAGCAGTTCTTTTTCTCTTTTTTGGGTCTCCTTTAGCTGTGCAAGGTGTGTTCTGTCTTGAAGAAATTTTTTCACTCTTTCTTCCAAAACGGAAGTATCCACAACTACCTTCACGACCACTTCAATACCGAAAGCGTCTTCGGAAGCGTAGTTCTTCTGGGAAACAATCTCTGCCTTCAAGACACCCGCCGTTAGTGCAAGAATTTCGTCTTTGTCGATCTGGTTGTTTTTCACTACAGTGAGGTTCTCGATATAGGTTCCCGCCATCTCAAGCACCTCCAGCTTTGCCTTTGCAACTGCTGTAATACGGGCATCATCGGGGGACTGACTGCCACCGAAGGGTTGCTTTACGGTGTGGGTAACAGTTTTGATTTCTCCAATGGCTGAGACGGGAAGGAGTAACAAAACGGTCAAAATGGTGGCGAGGATAGTCTTCACAAAAACCTCCTGCGATTGGTGTTCTTTAAAAAGTAAGATACAACTCTTGCAATGTCAACAAGATTCTGGCTACGTGATAAGCATTACGAATTGTAACGATGTTTCTTTTCCAAAGGTGTCATTTTTGTGGATAAAAGGAATACTTTCATGTTACATTTACTATCTATTATCTCAAATCGTTACCTTGACTGACAAATAAAGTTTCAAAATCAGTTATTTTACTTGCAAGGGCATCCCTGCCATTTTTATTTACATCTTCTTCCCACAACATTTTTAATTTATTCTTATATTCTATTGAAAACCTTATCAATTTATCATGTAGTCCATCAAAAGTGGCTGAACTTTTTAAATTCAATAAAGATTTAAGGCTATCATTATCAAATATCTGATCATTCATAAGCTGAAATATTTCAGATTTAAGGTTATTTTGTAATAACATCTTTTCAACAATATAAAGGCCGAATTGATCATATTTTTTTTTCGTCAGGATATTCCCATGGATTTATCTTTAAACAAGATGCTTTTTCGAAAAATTCTTTTAGTAAACATGAAAAAATATGAATTTCAGGGTTTGATAAAAAAGTGCGTGCATGTCCAAGTTCATGAGCAAAAACGTACAAAAAGAATGCAGGGTATTTTTCCCTTATACGGTTTACTTTACCAGATATTGCAATGTAGTATTGACACCGAAGACTAAAATCAACGTCATAATATAACGCAGTATGAAAAACTTTATTCCAATCACTATATTGATATAAACATACTGGTAAAAACAAACCATAATAATTTGGGATTTCTATTAAATCATCAGACAGTAAAATACCTTTACCAGAACCAACATTGGCAATTTCAAAAGCCTTTTGTATTTCTGGGTCGTCTTTTTTTTGTTTGTATATGTCAATAATTATCAAGTCATTATAAGAGTTCATGAAGATTTGCTTGCCTCGTAGCGTAATAGAAGTTAAAGGCATAATACACGTTATTTAAATAACTTCAATAAAGGATCATGCCCTCCTGCTGTTCACCATAAACCCACTTATTTTTCCAACACTAACATATTTGATTGCTCAATTATGTAAGTTGCCTATTTCCATTCGTAATGACGTATTAATTTGTCAGATTTACAAGCAACTATTTCAGGAAGTTAAATTGGTCGTGACTTTGGTTGCGGCTTAATCGATCTAAATCAGTAGCAGCGTCTTGAACCGAGGGAGTTTTCGATTTCGGATAGCGTTTTGAGTTTCTCTACAACTTCTACGAAAGAGGCGGCGGTGTATTCTATTTCATCCGGTGTATTCATTATGCCGAGGCTCATTCTTACTGTTCCCTGCGCTGTCTCCTTGGGCAGTCCCATAGCCGAGAGGACATGTGAGATTTCAACTGAATGAGATGTGCAGGCAGAGCCGGACGAGACGGCAATGCCCCTGGCATCAAGATCGCGGAGAATCGTTTCACCGATGAGACCGGGAACGGATACGCTGAGGCAGTTGGGCAATCTTGACATAGGATGACCGTTTATCGTGAGACCCGGGACAGCAGTTGAAATCCGTTCCTGGAGTGCATCCCTCAGTTTTCTGATTTCGTCCATACGTACGGCAACTGTTTCCCTTGCGAGTTCACATGCCTTTCCCAATCCTGCGACGGAGGCAACATTTTCTGTGCCGCTCCTGATGCCTTTTTCCTGTTCGCCTCCATACAAAATGGGGTCGATCCTGATTCCTTCCCTGATGTACAGGGCCCCAATACCTTTCGGGCCGTAGAATTTGTGTGCGGAAATGGAAAGGAGATCGACGGACATTTCTTTAACATTGAGGGGCACCTTTCCCGCTGACTGTACGGCATCCGTGTGAAAGGGGATGCCTCTTTCGGTGACGATCCTTCCTATCTCAGGAATGGGCTCGATGGTCCCCACTTCGTTATTCGCATGCATGACGCTTACGAGGATGGTTTTATCCGTCAATGCTTTCTTCAAGTCTTCCGGATTTACAATGCCGTGATGATCAACCGGGAGATAGGTTACGGTGAAGCCGCTTCTTTCGAGATACTGACAGGTCTTGAGAACGGCGTGATGCTCGATGGAGGAGGTGACGATGTGATTGCCGCGATCTTTGCGGGCGCGGGCGATGCCCTGGATGGCGAGATTGTTTGCCTCAGTGCCGCCGCTCGTAAACACGATCTCCGATGCATTGGCGCCAATGAGGGCTGCAACCCTGCCCCGGGCTTCTTCTACGGCTTCTCTGGCCTTTCGGCCCAGGGTATGAATGCTCGAGGGATTGCCGAAAGAATCCCGCAGGAACGGAAGCATAGTCTTCAGGACATCGGGATGAAGCGGTGAGGTGGCGCAATGGTCAAGATAAACGGTCTTCACGCAAATCCCTTCCGAGTGTTTCTATCAGGGTCTGGAAACTGCACTCTAAATCTTCCTGCCGATAGCAAAACCTTCTTCAATGGCCTCTTTTATCATGCGGGGCTTGAGACAATCGCCGATAACGTAGACCTCGGCAATCTTTTCCCTGTTCTTTTCATCCAGGGTGGGGTTTGGCTTAAAGCCCGCGGCAAGCACCACCGCATCTCCTTTGATGAAGCCGGCGACCCCCTTCTGCTCCACCTTTACAGCCTCTTTTGTTATCTCCTGCACGATGGTGTTTGTCTCCATTTTGATGCCCGCTTTTTTTAATCGAGCGAGAAAGAAAGGCCTGTAAGTGGGAGATACATTGTCCGCCATACGGCTCAACATCTCTATGACGGTGACCTGGATTACACCTTTTCCGCGCTCGAGGAGAAATTCCGCTGTCTCACAGCCGACCATGCCGCCACCGACAATGAGGACATTACCGCTTACAGTCTTAGCGCCGGTCAATACGTCTTCCGCCAACACCACATTTGGACCAGCCACGCCGGGTATATTCGGAATGAGTGACGTGGAGCCCGTAGCCATTATCAGGACGTCGGGATTTTCTTTCTCTATTGTCGCAGGGCCTACATCGCTCTTGAGTTTGATTTCCACGCCGGCCTTCCGCACGCGGGATGACAGGCTCGTGACCAGAGTATGAAGTTCATCTTTGTAAGGCGGTATGGAGGCGATGAGAAGTTTCCCCCCCAGCTCGTTTCCCTTGTCGTAGAGCGTGACTTTGTGGCCTCTTAATGCCGCCGTCATCGCCGCTTCCATGCCGCCGGGGCCGCCGCCGATAACGAATACCTTCTTCGATTTTTTCGCGGGCTCGATTGCGTATTCCGCCTCTTTTCCCGCAAGAGGGTTGACCGAGCAGCTCGTCGATGCCGGCGTTCCCCAGTCTTTATATGTTGTCAGGATCTCCGTGAGGCAATTGGAGCATGCCAGGCAGGGAACAATCTCCTCGACCCTTCCTTCCCGCGCCTTGTTGGGAAGTTCGGGATCGGCCAGGAGCGCCCGGGCCATGCCGACGAGGTCAGCCTTACCCTCGGCCAGCGCCTTCTCAGCGACTACGGGGTCGTTTATGCGATTGGCCGCGATGACGGGAATGCCTACCCAGCCCTTGATCTTCTCTGCAAGATGCAGGAAGGCCCCTTTCGGGAGCACTGCCTGGACGGTGGGAACGGGTGATTCATGCCAGCCGGTGTAAATGTTAATCATCTGGATGCCGGCCTTTTCGAGGATTCGCACCACTTCTTTCGAATCCTCTATGGTGTGCCCGCCCTCCATCTGCTCCGCGACGTTGAGACGGCAGCCGATGGGGAAGTCTTTGCCCACTTCCTTTCTCATGCTTTCAATAACTTCGAGAACAATCCTCATGCGGTTTTCCAGACTCCCGCCGTACTCGTCCTCACGCTTATTGGTGATGGGGGAGAGGAAGCGATTCAGCAGATATCCTCCGCCTACGAGCACCTCGACGGCGTCAAAGCCGCACTGACGGGCTCTGCGGGCTGCCTTTCCGTATTCTTTTACAATATAGCGGATTTCGGGAACAGTGAGAGGCCTCGCAACAGAGCGCGTCATCTGGTTTAAAACCGGTGACGGGCCGACCACTTCGGCAATCCCGTCTTTGAGTATCACATGATATGAGGTGATGAGCTGTGCGGCGATCTTTGCTCCGTGAGCGTGAACTGTGTCCGTCAGCTTGCGTACGCCCGGAAGAAAACGGTCATCGTATAAGCCGGGCTCTATGGGCGATCCTGCGTGAACCGGGGAAAAGGGAACGATGATAAGCCCGACGCCGCCTTTCGCCCTTACCGCATAAAAGTTAATGAGACGATCGCCGATTGTCTCATCAAGCTCGCAGAAGCCTGTAGTGAGAGGCAACATTACGATCCTGTTTTTTACTTGCATTGTGCCTATGTCGATAGGGGTGAATAGATGTTTGAACTGTTGCATTACGAAAATTCCTCTTCCTTACATGTTGGATGCTCAGTACAAGCAGGACTAAAGTCCTGCACTACATTAAGTCCACCTGTCGCCTAATAATTGACCTTGTCTATTCCCTTGAGGCCCAGGATCTGACGGGCCTCATCCGGTGTCGCCGGATCAATGCCAAGCTCACGCGCGATACGAACAATCTTCGCAACCTGTTCGGCGTTGCTCTTCGCCATCTTGCCGCGGTCCAAGTAGAGGTTATCTTCCAGCCCCACCCGGCAATTCCCTCCTATAAGCAGGGACTGGGTGCAGATGGGAAATTGCGCGCGGCCCGCCACGCAGACGGAAAATTCAAAATCACCGATCTGCTTCTTCGCATAATCGACAAGGAACAGCAGATTCTCCGAACTCGGCGTGATGCCCCCCAGGACGCCCATGACGAACTGGATGTAGACGGGTTTTTTGACATATCCCGCTTCGATCATGAAGGCGATGTTGTTCACCATGCCGGAATCGTATATCTCGAATTCCGGTTTCGTTCCGTGCTCGGCGAAAATTGCGCAGTATTCCTTCATGGACTTAAAGGTGTTCGCAAAAATAAAGTCTTCAGTCATACCCAGATATTGTTCCTCCCAGGGATATTTGTATTCCTTGAATCTGGGGATCACGTGGAAAAGAGCGAAATTGATGGACCCGGCATTGAAGGA
>CAITLA010000220.1 GCA_903893135.1 uncultured Syntrophaceae bacterium
AATGAAGCACGACATCGAACAGGGACCGATAAGACCGCCCAGTGAGGCGACAAGCCTTCTCATTCGGGCAACAAGGAACTGCCCTTGGAATAAATGCGCCTTTTGCCACACCTATCGCAATACAAAATTTGAAATGAGAACTGTTCACGAAATCAAGGAAGATATTCAAAAGGCGAAAAATGTGGCGGACCAAATAAAGGAACTCTCGTGGAAGCATGGCGAGGGCGGGCGTATCGGCGAAAGCACAGTGAATCTAATATACGGTCGTGACGAGGCGTACAGTGACACTGTGAGATCAATAGCTGCCTGGCTTTATTACGGCGGTGAGTCCGTCTTTATCCAGGATGCGAATTCGATCATCATGAAAACGGATGATCTAGTTGAGATACTATCGTTCATTAAGGACAAGTTTCCATCTGTGAACAGGATTACCTCGTACTGCCGGTCGAAAACAGCGGCAAGAAAAACCGTGGAAGAATTCAAGATGCTGAAGAGCGCCGGCCTTTCACGAATTCACATAGGTATGGAAAGCGGATACGATCCCCTTCTAAAGTTTATAAAGAAAGGCGTCACAGCCGCCGAGCAAATAGAGGGAGGGCGAAATATTAAGGAGGCAGGGATTTCACTCTGTGAATATGTGATGCCGGGCCTTGGCGGTGATCGGTGGTCAACTGAACATGCCGAGGAAACGGCGCGCGTCATCAATGAGATAAATCCCGATTTTGTCAGATTGAGGACATTTCATGCTGTTCCGGGAACGGATCTTTTTGAGATGGTGCAGAAGAGTGAGTTCAAGCCCATTGGCGATGAGGAAATACTGAGAGAGATAAGAAGGTTCATTGAATGTCTTCATGGCATTGAAACTGCCATAGTCAGCGATCATATCCTGAATCTCCTCGAAGAATTGAACGGGACACTTCCGGAAGATAAAGACAGTCTCTTGGAAATAATTGACAGATATTTTTCTCTACCTGATGATGAAAGGCTCGTTTACAGGATTGGAAGAAGAATCGGCACTTACAGGGGATTGGCCGATCTCTCAGATGAGGGCATGTATAAGAAGGTGAGGAGCATTATCGATCAATATAGTACACAAGACCGGGATCAACTGGATAATGATTTAGTAAAAATAATGAATAGATACATACAATGACTTTTTACCGCAGATAATGGTTGTCTTGACTATTACTTAAAAGCGTGATACAAAGAATAGTTTCAAAATAATTAGTGGGTGGACAAGATGTTTAAAGTGGGAGATGTGGCAGTCTATCCGGCGCAAGGCGTTGGAATTATCGAAGCTATTGAGAATAAAGAGTATATGGGTAGTAAACAGAAGTTTTATGTCATGAAGATCATGAGCAACGGCATGAAAATAATGATTCCCATCAATAGCGCAGAATCCATCGGGCTCAGAGAGGTAATCGCTGAGAAGGAAATTCCTAAAGTATATGAAATCCTTAGAAATAAGGACGTTACTATTGATAAGCAGACGTGGAACAAGAGATACAAAGAATACCTGGATAAGATCAAGACGGGATCGGTATTCGAGATTGCGAGAGTATTACGGGATCTTATTATTTTAAAGTCTGATAAGAATCTCTCCTTTGGTGAAAGGAAGATGATGGACACGGCTAAGAGCCTATTAGTCAAAGAAATATCAATTGCGAGTAATTCCGAAGAAACCAAGGTGGAACAAGACCTTAGAATAATCCTGACTGTTCAATGAGCATTAGGGAATAACGCTGTCGGAGTCTTCAATTCCTCTCTTTGAAAAAGAAAATCATCACGCCAAGTGAGCCGGTATAAAAGTAATTTAGGTAAGAAAGGAGGTGAAAATATTGATTATAAAAATTCTTTTAATGGCTGCTTGTTCAATTAGTGGTTATTTTATCGCTTTTACCTATTATGGGTTTCCCATAGCATTAATAGGACTATTTTTAGGATTTTTAATTGCCATTTCTGTCATACGAGCTGAGCAGGCCATAAGAAAGGTATCGCTCAGGGTCATATTTGGTGGCGTCGTAGGCATGATCATAGGTCTTTTTATAGCTTTTTTCCTTGCCTATGGTCTTAATTTTGTAGGAGTCACCTGGGAAAAGCAGCAGGTTGCCCCTTGGATATATGCTCTTCTAACAGGTATCATGGGGTATCTTGGACTGGTTATCGGGTTAAAGAAAATCGAAGAATTTAGTTTCTTTAGCTTCAGCCAGACAAAGGAGAGCGCCGATTACGGGATTCTGGATACGAGCGTTATTATTGACGGCAGGATCGCGGATATATGTGATACCGGTTTTATCGAAGGTACGCTGGTAGTTCCCCGGTTTGTATTGGATGAGTTACAGTACATTGCCGACTCTTCCGATTCCATGAAACGCTCCCGTGGCAGGCGAGGGCTTGACATCTTAAACCGCATGCAGAGAAGCAATGGAATCAATATCGAGGTTGTTGATCAGGATTTTCCGAAGCTGAAAGGTGTTGATGCGAAGCTTGTAGCTATGGCAAAAAAAATGAACGCGAGAATTATAACCAATGACTTTAATTTGAACAAGGTCGCGGAATTGCAGGGCATAAAGATCTTAAATGTTAATGAGCTTGCAAATGCCCTGAAACCTGTGGTCTTACCAGGCGAAATAATGACGGTCAAGATAATCAAAGAAGGAAAAGAACCCGGACAAGGGGTGGCATATCTCGATGATGGAACAATGATAATTGTTGATCATGCGCAGAAGCACCAGGGTTCAACTGTCGAAGTTATCGTAACCAGTGTGTTGCAGACTACTGCAGGCAGAATGATATTTTCTGAGATGAAAGAGGTCGTCAGCGACAAAAAAACCTACGGGTTCAGTGCGAAACAGTAGTGGCATGTTGAAGCCCGGAGAGCTTGAAGAGCCGGGCTTTTTTATTTGCATCGAACTGCTTCGTAAGAAATCATTATAATGCGCCTGAAGTATCCCTCGATATATTCATAGAGACACCATTGTGAGCGTTCCAATGAAGACAGTGGCGATTATCCCTGCCGCGGGTTCAAGCAAAAGGATGCAGAATAATATATCGAAGCAGTATCTTTTGCTCGATGGTATTCCCGTGCTGGCACGTACCCTGGAAATATTTCAAAGATCGCCGGGAATAGATGAGATATTTCTCATTGTACCCGAGATGGATATTGACTACGCTCACAAAGACATTGTTGATAGATACGACATTTCAAAGGTCAGCAATATATTAGCGGGAGGCAAGGAAAGACAGGACTCTGTACGAAATGGCATTGATGCTTTGAGAAGTGACCATGATGTCGTCGTTATTCACGACGGTGTTAGGCCGTTCATATCGGAAGAGTTGGTCCGTTCGGCCATTCTCGAGGCATCCAGGTCGCAAGCGGTGACGGTCGGCGTACCCGTTAAGGATACTGTCAAATCAGTTGATGGTCACGGGATAGTTGTGGAGACACTCAACCGTAACCATCTGTGGCTGACACAAACCCCCCAGGCTTTTGAAAGGGATGTTATAAAAAAAGCCTATGAAGCCGCATACAGAGATAACTACTATGGGACAGATGATGCCGCTCTTGTTGAGAGGATAGGCGTCAAGGTCATGATGATTCGTGGTTCCTACGATAATATTAAGATCACAACGAAAGACGACATCATGCTGGCGGAGGTTTTCATAAGAAGGCTCAAGCAATAGGGCGCTGCCGTGAGTGAGGGCATAATGTAATTTATAAGGAACTAATTTGCGCCGGCTCGTAGCTTGACAGAAACACTGGCGGCCCAGAAGAGGACTGAAATGAGAATAGGCTTCGGATATGACAGTCACCGGTTGGTTCCCGGGAGGAGACTTATCCTTGGGGGAGTAAGCATCCCCCATGAGAAGGGGCTTCTTGGCCATTCAGATGCAGACGTGCTTGTCCATGCCATCTGTGATGCCATTATAGGCGCCATTGGGGATGGCGACATCGGCAGGTATTTTCCCGATACAGACCATGCTTATGAAGGCATATCCAGTCTGAAATTGCTTCATCTGGTTTGTGTTATGGCAGGGGAAAAAGGCTTTGTCGTGAATAATATAGATTCTACGGTCATCCTGGAAAAGCCGAGATTGATGGACCACATACATGATATGGAATTGAATATTTCGAATACATTAAATATCCCCATGGAGAGGGTTAATGTCAAGGCCAAAACCAATGAAGGGATGGGGTTCTTGGGGAGTGGAGAAGGAATCGCCGCCTTTGCTGTAGCCACAGTTATCGAAAAGGACGGCAGATGACATCACATAGACGGAGGGTCAGATTTGCTCCATCGCCGACGGGAGACCTTCATGTCGGGAATGCCAGAACGGCCCTGTTTAATTGGCTCTTTGCCAAACACTATGGAGGCGACTTTATCCTGCGGATAGAAGACACGGATCAGGAAAGGACTTCCCCTGTCTTTGAAAAGAACATTCTGGAAGATCTGAAATGGCTCTCTATAGAATGGGATGAAGGCCCGGAGAAGGGCGGCAGGCTGGGGCCTTACCATCAGATACAAAGGATCGATAATTACGATAAATACATCAAAGAGCTGATCAGCGCCGGCAAAGCCTACCCCTGTTATTGCACAGAAGAAGAATTGGAAGCGGAACGTGCCTCACTCCTATCCATGAGGATGATGCCGAGGTACATGGGAAGGTGCAAGAAACTGACGGACAAAGAACGTGAGGCACTTGAAAGCCGCGGCAGGAAGCCGGCCCTTCGTTTCAATGTGGACAAAGGTCCTATAGAATTTAACGATCTCATTCGGGGAGAAATGAAATTCGAGGGCGATGCCATTGGTGATTTTATTATAGTCCGTTCCAATCGTATTCCTTCGTATAACTTTGCTGCTGTCGTAGATGATCACCTTATGGAGATTACCCATGTCATCCGCGGAGAAGACCACCTGTCCAACACGGCCATCCAGATGCTTCTCTATAGAGCCCTTGATTTTAGACCGCCCGAATTTGCCCACCATTCACTAATTCTGGGGAAAGACCGCACAAAGTTGAGCAAACGTCATGGGTCAGTCACTGTCCGGGAATTCAGGAACAGGGGAATCCTGTCTCCCGCGCTCTTAAACTATTTATCTCTTCTGGGAGGTTCTATAGGGGAAGGAAAAGAAGTTGCTTCCATGGAAGAGATCATCAACATGTTTTCTCTCGATAGGGCCGGCAAAAGCGGCGCCATCTTTGATGAAGGCAAGCTAAAATGGCTAAACGCAATATACATCAGGAATTGTGATGTGGATAAGCTTACGGAATTGCTTCTCCCATTTATTAAAGAGGCCGGATATGACATTGATCTTATGAATCGCGGATGGCTTCATCAGGTTGTTGCGGCTCTCAGAGACAACCTTGTGACATTGGCCGACGTCGGTCTATACCTGGATATTTTTATTGATGACAAGTACCTAATTTCGGATGAGGCGAGAGCAATCCTCAGGGAGGGTGCTGCTGCTGTCGTTAAAGTGCTTCGCGATGAGTTGGAGCAGAATAACATTGCTGAGCGAGATTTCTATCCCAATCTGATCAATTCCGTCAGGAGAAAGACGGGTCTTAAGGCTAAGGATCTTTTTCTCCCGATCAGGGCAGCCGTAACGGGCAGGACCTCGGGGCCGGAACTGGAAAAAGTCTTTGCTATCCTGGGTAAGGAATCAATCGTGAGACGGCTGGAACGGGCAATTCAAATCGCTACATGACCGGACAGACCGATAGAAGAAAGATAAATTCTCAACTATGAATTGACATTTTCACCCTTCCTGTTTAGACTCCACCAAAATCACCAGTTCATATTAAGGAGAGCCGTATGAAAGTATCGGACCTGGAAAAATATTGTGAAAAGGCCATGCAGGGCGGAGCGACTCACGCCAAAGAAATTCATCCCAGCAGCGTCGTAACAGCCCCTTGGGTAGTGTTGAAATGCATGTTCGGATGCCCTTACAGAACAGGTTTCTGCTGTCCTCCCCATACGCCAACCCACGACCAGACAAGAGAGGTATTAGACTCTTATCAACGTGCCATCCTCTTTCATCGAGAAGCCCCCAGGACCAAAGAACGGGGGGAACAAAACATGAAATTCTTCGATATGCTCCTGACGATGGAAGGGGACCTGTTCAAAGACGGCCATTACAAGGCCTTTGCGATACTGGCTGGCCCCTGTGCGCTGTGCAAGGAGTGCGGCAAGGTTCAGGGAATCCCCTGCCGATTCCCGGCTAAGGCAAGACCGTCTATGGAAGCGTGCGGAATCGACGTTTTCCAGACGGCGAGGAACAGCGGCTTTTTCATAGAGACCCTCCGAGAAAAAACGGAAACGCAAAACCTCTATTGCCTCATGTTAGTCGATTAATATATTTCTTCATCTGAATGAAGTCATGCCTGCCGCTTGCAGGAACGTTTGGAAAAAGTCCCGCAGAGGGAAAGAAAATTGAACCGGACAACGAGAGAAAATGGGGATTTCTGTCTTGACCAAAATGGGCTAATAAGATATATATTGCCGTCGTTTTCTCGGAAAAAAATATTAAGCTGATGGGATGCTGAAGAAAGGGGGAGCTATGAAATTTATTGACGAGTTCGATCTCAAGGGCAAAAAGGTTTTGTTCAGGTTTGACTACAATGTTCCTTTGGACAGTACCTTAAACATAACCGATGATATCAGAATAAGAGCGACACTTCCGACGATTAATTATGCCCTCGATGAAGGAGCAAGAGTAATAATCATGTCTCATCTGGGACGACCCAAAGGAAAGGTTTCTCCTGAGTTCAGTCTTGCTCCGGTGGCGAAAAGGTTATCGCGACTCATTAATAAAGAGGTAATATTGGCAAAGGACTGCATTGGCGATGAGGTGAAAAAATTAGTGGCAGGCATGACGCCGGGGAATGTTCTTCTTCTTGAGAACCTGAGGTTCCACCCTGAAGAGGAAAAGAACTCTGACGAATTTGCTAAGGAGTTGGCCAGTCTGGGGGATGTTTATATTGACGATGCCTTTGGAAATGCTCACAGAAAACATGCATCAAATGTGGGAATCATCAAGTTCATAAAGGACTCCGGGGCAGGTTTCCTGATAAAGCAGGAGTTGAATTACTTAAAGAAGGCTGTAGATAATCCGGCGAGACCTTTTGTCGCCATAATCGGGGGTTCTAAAGTGTCCGGCAAACTGGAACCGCTGCTCCACCTGATTGAAAAAGTGGACAAAATGATTATCGGGGGGGGCATGGCTTTCACCTTCCTCAAAGCGCAGGGATATGAAATCGGCAAGTCCATTTTTGAAGAGGATCTCTTGCCGAAAGCAAAAGAGATCATGGAGACAGCCAAAAAATTGGGCATAAAATTTTATTTACCCGTGGACTGCGTTATTGCTGAGGACGCGAGCGCCGAAGCGGAAACAAAGATTGTCCCGGTGCAGGAAATCAACCCCAAATGGAAGGGCCTTGACATCGGCCCTGCAACGATAACCCTCTTTACCGAGGTGCTCGGGAACGCCAAAACGATTGTATGGAATGGTCCGATGGGGATGTTTGAAATCGATGCCTTCGGGAGGGGCACTTCGGCTTTGGCACACAGCATTGCAAATTCCTATGCCGTCACCATTGTCGGCGGAGGAGACACGGATGTCGCTATTCATAGAGCCGGCGAAAGCGATAGAATCACGTACATATCAACAGGAGGCGGAGCGTCTCTCGATCTTCTTGCCGGTAAATTACTCCCGGCCATTGAAGCCCTCGATGGAACGGAAAGCTCGACCTGATTGCGAATCGGAGCGACGAAAGGGGGGGAATAAAACCCCCCTTTTATTTTGAGTTGCTTATTGCGAGAGTTGGACGGTAAACATTAGGAAGTGCCCGGCAGATATGATACGCAATATAAAGATGATCCTGGAATATAATGGGGCAAGGTATCACGGATGGCAACGCCAGGCCAACAGGCTCACGGTCCAGGAGGTTCTGGAAGAAGGTATCAGTACGATTGCCCAGGAAGACATCAGGGTTATAGGTTCAGGGCGAACGGATGCCGGAGTTCATGCCTTAGGTCAGGTGGCAAACTTCAGAACGAATTCAAATATAGGGACCAGAGGTCTTATTCAAGGAATAAATAGCCTTCTGCCATGGGATATTGCGGTCAAGGAACTGGCCGAGACAGATGCATCTTTTCATGCACGATACGATGCCAAAAGTAAAATATACCTGTATCAGATATATCCTGGATCTGTCCGCTCGGCGCTATACAGGCACTACGCCTGGTTCATCCGTGAACCCCTTGATATAGAAAAGATGAAGGAAGCGGCTCAGCAACTTCAAGGTACTTTTGATTTTTCTTCCTTCTGCGCTGCAAATTGCGGTATTAAAAATCATGTAAGAACCGTGATGTCAGTCGATATAGCAATAGACCGCCGCGGTATGGTGAAGTTCTCTATAGAAGCAGACGGTTTCTTGAAATATATGGTGAGGAACATAGTCGGCACACTTGTTGATGTCGGGAGAGGGAAACTGTCCTCATCTGAATTAATGATCATCGTGGAAGCGAAAGACAGAAAGCGGGCGGGTCAGACGGCGCCTGCGCATGGACTCTTCTTAAAGGAAGTGAAATACTGATTAAGAGGGTATCACCGAATGAAGATTCTGATAATGGGTCACAAGGGCATGCTTGGCAGCGATCTTTTTCTGAGGCTTTTTGCCTTTCATGACGTCACTGGCCGGGATATAGAAGATTTCGACATTGCCTCTTTCGAGGCCTGCAAAAAAGTCATTTCAGAAACCGAACCTGATGTCGTTATCAATGCCGCTGCCTACACGGATGTCGACGGCTGCGAATCAAATAGAGAAAAGTGTTTTTCTGTCAATGCGGAAGGAGTGAAAAATATTGCGTTATCATGCGGAGAACGGGGCATAAAAATTGTTCACTTCAGTACGGACTATGTCTTTGACGGGAAGAAGCAAACACCCTATCTGGAAGACGATACATGCAATCCCGTCAATGTCTATGGCCAGTCAAAGCTTGCAGGGGAGCAGCATTTGCAGCAATTTTCCGACAACTTCCTTCTCATACGGTCGGCGTGGCTTTACGGGAAGAACGGGAAAAATTTTGTTAAGACAATTGTGGAAAAGGCAAGAACAGAAAAGTATCTGGAAGTAGTAGATGACCAGGTGGGGTCCCCCACATTCACGTGGGATCTGGCAAGCGCCGTCCAACTGTTGATTGAGGGTGAGCATACCGGGACCTTTCATATTACCAATAGAGGTAATTGCAGTTGGTATGAATTCGCCCAGAAAATTTTAAAGTTTGCCGGCGTGACCGGCGTAACCGTGAAGCCCATAAAATCAGATAAACTGGCAAGGCCGGCCGAACGCCCGCATTACAGTATTCTCAAATGTCAAAAATTTTCTCAGTCCACGGGAAAAACCATGAGATATTGGCAAGTTGCCGTTGATGATTATATCGGCAAAGTAATATAATAGATTGTTAGTGTCTGGATTATGCCGTCATCAAGCATTGCAATGATTTCTTTAGTAATGTTCCTGAAATAATCTTGACACCCTATAGCTATTTCAGTATATTCTTGAGTGCTTCCTTCCAGCAGTATAGATGTATGTTTCTTGAGAGCCGCAAATCTTCGTAAGCCTGAAATATTGCAGCAAGAGACATGCTATGTCCATCTCCACTATATCTTAAAAAAATAATAAACGGACGGCTTACTATGAGAAGATTGTTAATTTTCATCTATGCAGTCAGCATGATTCTTACTTTCTCCTTCCCCGTGGCGCATGCCCAGGATAAGGTCCGGGCAGTTGGCATGGCTACGATCTATGATAATGCCATTGATATAGCCAGAGACAAGGCACTTGAGAACGCCCAACGCAATGCAGTGGAAGAAAAGGTGGGTGTCATGATCACCAGCGTCACAGAGGTCGAAAATTTTCAGGTAAAAATGGATCAGATACTTTCTGAATCCAAGGGATTCATAAATTCGTATGAAATAATTTCTGAAGGGAAGGCGGGCAATAACTACAAGGTGCAAATTGAGGCCGATGTCGGCACCGGCAGATTGAGAGACCGCATGGATGCCATAGACCTTATCATGGCCAGGAAGTCTAAGCCCCGCTTGATAATGATATTCAGCGAGAAGGCACAGAAGGATGCTATAGCGGAAGCGGCTATGTCTAGGTATTTTCTGTCTTACGGCTTTAAACTTGTGGACGCTGGCTCTGTAAAGAAAGGCAAGGTGCGTGGAGGAATACAGACCCTGGGCAGTGACCCTAAAGAAGTTACCAGAATCGCTCAGAACTACGGCGCCGAGATCGTAATTCTCTGCAAAGTGGAAGTGGTAACCAAGTCATACAAGATGAGTGATGTTAAAATGGGTAATATAGAAGTAACCTCCAATGATGTTACAGTCTCAGGAAAAGTTATAAATGGTGACACCGGAGAAGTCATCGCGACAGACAGCAAAACAAGGAAAGGCGAAATTAAATTTGCTGTGGAGGACGCAGCAAAGGATCTGGCCCGGGGGATGAAGGAGGAGATCCTGGAGCGGTGGTCTTCGGAATTAACAAATGTGGCAACAGTCAAGTTGGAGGTATCGGGTCTAAACTCCTACCGTGATCTTTCGTGCTTTAAAGAACTTTTGGCTCTCAAAGTAAAGGGATTCAGACAGCAACACCAGCGGTCTTACGCTAATGGCGAGGTTGAATTGGACGTTGAGATTAAGGGGAATACGCAGAGCTTGGCTGATGATATGGCTGCAATTGCGCTCGGCAGCAGAAAAATAAGAATACTGAAAATTACGCAAAACAAAATAGAGGCAAAATTGCTGCCGTAATTATGTGTATATGTCCAGTAATATTAATGTGAGGGAGGCCGTAATGAAGATAAAAAAATATCGGATGTGTCTTATTGGGTTGCTCGTTTTCATTTTTCTTTCTGGTTGTGTCGTGAGTGAGAGCTACAAGACCGGCCAGGATCTGGGCAAGCAGAATCGATGGGACGAAGCGATTGGCTATTTCGAGACCGCTATGAAGGAGAGTCCTGACAATCAGGAATACAAGGATGCTATTCTTAAAGCAAAGCAAGAGGCAGCTAGAATCCACTATGAAAAAGCGAAATCGTCATTGGCTCAGTCTCAGGATAGCATACCCGCACTCGAGCAGATTTCAAAAGAGAGCACCCTTGCATACAATATGGACCCTAAAAATAAGGACATCAAGAGTTTTCACGATAATCTGCGAGAAAAGATTAACTCCCTAAATGGGACAGTGAAGTCACTATACAGCCAATCGGAAATAGACATGCAGAAAGAGGACTGGATGGCGGCGCTGGCTAAATTAAGGCAGGTCAATAAGCTTTTCCCCGGCTACGAGGATGCGGGTGCGAGACTGGCCAAGATAGAGCAGGAAGGCGCCAAGCTATTCTACCAGCAGGGCGTTACCTTAAGCAAACAGGAGGATTGGAAGATGGCGGCCCAGGCATTTAAGGCTGTCATTGATATAAATCCCAATTACTACGATGCGGAAAAGCTCTATCAGGATGCGATATCGAAAGATAACGCCGATTATTACATTGCCGCTGCCGAAAAGGCTGCGCGGGCGCAGAGCTGGGAAAAGGCCATTTCCATGTATGAAAAGGCAGTGACATATAAAGCGGAAAACCAGCCGCTCGTAAGCACGCTTAATACCCTGAAGGAGAAGGTCGGCCGCATCTACTTAGATGAAGCCGTAAAGCTTGCCGATCAGGGAAAGCTATATGCCGCCATAAGAAAGGCCGAACTTGTTAAGTCCTACACGCCGTCCCTCCTGGCGGACAATGCGTACAGAAGTTTCGCCAGTAGGATCTCTGGAAAGCTCATGGAAAGGGCTGAAAAATACAATGAACGGGAGTTGTGGGGCAATGCACTGGTATGGTTCCAAAAAGTAGAGGTGATAAATCCAAATTACCAGGACCTGTTTCAGAAGATACTCGAAACAAGAGATTATATCAATAAGCGGATCAAGAAATCTATCGCCGTTTTCGATTTTGGCAGCCCCAGCAACAATAAAGACGCGGGGAAGATCGCGGCCAATAAACTGATAACCTATCTTCACAAGAATGCCAGTGGTGACCTTCGCATCATCGAAAGGGAAAACCTGCAGTCCATCCTGAGGGAAATGCAATTGGGGCAGACGGGCATCGTTGACGTTAAATCAGTCCAGACGGCCAAAATGAGAGGTATTGACACGTTCATCATGGGGGATGTTCTCAACTTCTCATCCAAAACCGCAGACAACCCGAGCGCCAGTCAGGTTAAAGTACTTGTGGATGAAGAAGATGTCCGTAATCCGGAATTCTCGGACTGGTTGATTATGCATCAGAGACCCACGGAGGAGGATTTAAAAACCGCCCCGCCGAGGACAATCAAAAAGAAGAATTATCAATTCGTCTCATACAGGCAGGGTGTTACCCGGATCAGCGCCATGATCGAGGTTTCCTATAAGCTTGTGGATACGGGGACGGGAGAGAACATTTTCACAAATACAGTGTCAGGGAGAATGCTCAAGGAAGATAAGTATCAGGATGCCGTGCCGGCGGCAAATATTCCACAAAAAACCTTAGAACTCCCTACAGAGACGGAAGTCCTTGATGATTTGACAAACGAAAAAATTTCCGAGATGGGGAAAAGTGTTCTCAAACATTATCAGAGCCTTGAGGTCGAATATTTCAACCAGGGCGAGCAGCAAAGACTGAAACGACGAAATAATGACCTTGCTATCGAGAGATACACAGATGCCATTTTTGATGAGAAATCAAAGGGCATCTCTACCCCCATATCCCAGAAATCAGCGGAACTGATTGATGCATTGATTCAAAGCAGATAAGTTTCAGCGAAAGAATACTGAATGAAGTCTGAAACTGCATTTGGAGGGAAGATATGGTGAATAGATTGCTCCGCGTTTTATGTATATTTTTTCTAATATCGATAACTGTATGCCCGGCCATATCTTTTTCTGCAGCAACCTCCCAAATCAGGATTGCCGTCTTTAATTACGGCGCAGTGAATCTCGAAGCCTCAGGTTACAATACTATGGTCACCAATCTGCTTATGAATAATTTAGTCAGTGACCCATCTCTGACTTTGCTTGATCGAAAGGAACTCGAGGCTTTTCTAAGCCTGAATGACCTTCAGCAAAATGATGATGTGGAAAGCGTCTCCAATATCGGATCGAAATTGGGTCTCAATATGATCGTTGTCGGCAGCGTCGGGAAAAAAGACACGGTCATCGTTGTTAGCTCTAAAGTAATCCATATTGAGCAAAGGCGGGTCATTTTCGAGAACCAGATAAGGACCCTCGGCGATGCAGGCCTCATGAGCGAAGTCAAGAATCTGGGTGCATCGATTATCGCTGCCATATCAAATTATGCATCGAAACAGAAAGATTGGGAAAAGACAGCCGCACAGGGACCCGTCAATGTGCAAAAGCGATCGGGCAATAAATGGGTTCGTCTAAACTGGGAAGATCCGCCGGGAATGACTGCATCCGGTTATGAGGTATTTCGCGGCGCCGCGGAAACCGGACCTTTCAGCAAGATTGCACAGGTAGAAAGACCTGAATATCTTGACCAAGACGTGGAAAGAGGCGCGTCCTATTATTATAAAATACGCTCCTTCGGTGTGAAGGGTAATAAAAGTGATTTTTCATCCATAATTTCTGCTGAAACAGCCTTGACCCCGAATCCGCCTGTTATTCTGAGAGCAGATGCTCGTGTAAAAAGCATAGAACTGACATGGTCTCACAGTCCTGTAGCCAGCGAAGACCCATTAAAATTGAAGGGATATAAACTATACAGGTCTAAGGTGCAGCAGGGACCTTATAAAGAAGTGGCCAATCTCTCGGGCAAGGATTTGGGTATCGGCGCGGATTCCGCGACAGCCGCCGATAAACTGCTCAAAGTAACATGCCTGGATAAAGGACTCGGAGATGGAGAGGAATGTTACTATCAATTGACAGCCTACAACGAGAAAAACATGGAGAGTGATTTTTCCTCCGGCGTTAAAGGCGCCACAATACCGGCTGTCAGCGCCGTCTCCGCCCAGGGAGATATGATAAGGGAGATAAGATTGTCGTGGAGTCCAATAGATTCACCCGTCATAAAGGGATATTACATCTACAGAAGTTCATCAGAAAATAAGGATTTTGCCAAGATAAAGAAAGTTGATGTCTCAGAAAGGGCAGGCGGAAAGATTATAGATTATGCAGACAAAGACAGGCTGGGAGATAAGACCCGTTATTTTTACCGGATAACTGCCGTAGACAGCCAGGATACGGAAACGTCGCCATCTACGACAGTGTCGGCTGTTACGAAAGGCAAGCCGCCGACTCCACAGGGACTCACGGCGCAGAATGGGCTTGTCAAGAAAATTGAACTGACATGGACTGCGAGCCCCTATGACGAAGTTGAGGGCTATAATCTTTACTGGTCTAAGGAAAAGGTGGGCAAGTACTTGCTGCTGAAGCGCATCGACGGCCGGACAATAAGCAGTTATACGCATGGCGGAGTAGGCTTCGACAAGCTCGCCGATAATGGCACATATTATCACGCCATGGCGGCCTTCAACAAGGTTGATGTGGAAAGCGATCTCACTGAGACCGTTTTTGCCACTACCAAACCGCGGCCATCTAAGCCTGCAGGATTGAAGGGGGAGGCTTTAAAGGCTAAAGCAGTGCCCCTTACGTGGCTTCCAAACCCGGAGAAGGATATTGCCGAGTATCATATCTACCGTGGCACAGGTTCCGAAGATCAATTTTCCCGGATTGCAAAGGTTCAGGGCAAGACCAAATACGAGGACAAGGAACTGAAGGACGGGCATAAATACATATATAAGATCCGGGCGGAGGACAAAGACGAGTTGCTTAGTGATTTTTCCGAGGCAATCAGTGTGGAGACAAAGCCCAAACCCAGGAGACCCGAGGGACTCGCGGGCGATATCGTTCAAGGGAAGGTCGAACTTACCTGGCAACGGGGGAGTGAAACCGATATTTCCCATTACTCCGTCTATGAGAAGCGTTTCTATGGTCTTGAAAGGATTAATACGGTAAAGGCAAACAGTTTCACCGAGGCTGGATTGGCGAAAGGTAAGAGCAAGACCTATGTTGTGACTGCCATAGATAACGACGAGCTGGAGAGCGAACCAAGCCAGGAGGTGACGCTTACCGGAAAATAATCAGCGCACATTATCACTTTATCATCACGAGAACACATATCTCAACGTGAAAGACTTTTGTCTTTTTTAAAAGTTATGAGGAGGTATTTGCAATGGCACTACGGCAGTTAGCCCGCTTACGGCAAAAAACAGGTTTACGTAGTTGTACCGTCAGGCAGAAATGGGTGATTCTTTTCACCGCCATCTTCATCTTCGTCTCTGCATTATCATTTGCAGGCGAACCAACGAAATATCAGGTTGTAGCCGGCAGCGATGACAAGGCATATCTTGTCGATACGACAACCGGATATGTATGGGTGCTGACCTATCGTACGCTCGCCACCGGAAGGGAACCTATTGCCATACCATATAAATTTATTAAAGTGGCACCGAAAGGTTATCCGGAATCTCTGGTTGAGAATATTCAGGGAGTTTCCATGCCGCCGGGTGGGAAGCCGTAGCTATTTATATATTGAATCTTATGAAAAGCCATTCGGGGAGGCTTCAAATGAAAATAGGATTGCGAAGGTCCATATTGATCGTTCTAATTCTGCCGTTGATGGTTATGTTTCAGAGTTGCGTGGTTGCCACAAAAGAAACTGCCATCACGCCCCTGTTCAGAGATCTCTTTAAGGGTACGTACAAGGTAGACCCTTACATGGAAAAGCACAAACCCCAAACTGTTGCGGTTCTTCCCTTCGTCAACCTGGCGAAGAGCCAGAAGGGGTCTGAGGAGGTGCGCAAGGCATTTTACAATCACTTCAGCTCATTGCCGTATAAAGGAATGAAGCCCTATAGCGTCGATAATGTTTTGAGGAAGGCAGGGCTCGGCGATGCCGAGGCCATCGAGAAGATCTCTCCCAAGGAGTTGGGCAAGATCCTCGGTGTGGACGCTGTCGTCTATGGCAATATCTCGGATTTTGACAAGTTGTTTGCCGTTGTTTATTCCTCCGTCTCTGTGGGGGCAGAAATTAAGATGTATGATACTAAGACGGGAAATTTTCTCTGGAGCGGCCAGCATGTCGCCCGCATTCAGGAAGGTGGCATTTCTACTACTCCCATCGGCATCATTGCAACGGTCATCGCTACGGCCATGAATTTGAGGGACATCCAATTGCTCCGCGCCTGTGATGACCTCTTCAGAGACATGGTGAAGACAATCCCCGTGCCGACCATTGCCGAGGCTCTCAGACCGCCCGTCATCAGTCTTCTCACACAGGATACGAAAAATATGCCGAAAAAGGCGGGCGACGAAATCAAAGTGGTCATTCAGGGTACGCCCAAAATGCAGGCCTATTTCGATATCGGTGAGTTCAAAAGAAATATAGATATGCAGGAAGTTGAACCGGGGGGATACCTGGGCGTCTATAAAGTCATTCCCGGGGATAATGTGACAAAGGCCGTGATTACAGGCTATGTCAGGGATGAAGCAGGCAATACGGCCCAATGGGTTGATGCAGTAGGAACGGTAACGCTCGACACCATACCTCCTGACAAAATCAAGAACGTTAAGGCAGTTGGAAGGAATAAGGTGGTTCTTTTAGGCTGGGAAAAGTCGCAAGCCCCGGACCTGGCGGGATACCTGGTCTATCGCAGCAACACCCCTCTTTCCGGTTTTCAGCAGATTGCGAAGACGGAATTGAA
>CAITLA010000221.1 GCA_903893135.1 uncultured Syntrophaceae bacterium
GACCTCTCCGCCCCACTGCGCTATCAAAGGGTCCAACTTCCTTTGCTGCCACCAGTCGCCATATTCGCCTTTGTAACGTCCAAGCAACTGCTTAGGCCGCAGTTGTTCAGGATAGGCAGTTAACCATCGCTGCAACAAAATATCTTTCTGAATTAATTTATGTCCTCGCTTTCCCATGTCCAGAATGAAACCAAGCTCTTTCAATTCTTTCATGATCCAGTTAACGGTACCAAGTGCAACATACGTGGTTGCCGCAATTTCCCGGAATGGCTTGTTCTCCAACCCTGGATTGCATAAGAAGGCATAAATCATTTTTAGACCGGTAGGCATGAAGGCTCTTTTGACAGGAGCTTGTCCTAGAATCTCAGGAGGCCTGTTCCCTTTGACGAAAATATACAGCGGCGGTTGATTGATAAACGCATTGCCGGCAGTATCAATAAATTCCAGACCATCGTGCCTGAGTTGCTCTGCCATTTGAGGATTTATATATTTTGCGATTATCAAAAGAGGGTGTGGTAAGCGCTCCTTGTGCATCAGCAATAAGAGCTTATTTGCCTGTGTAACAGCGGCTTTGATTTCTGCGTAGTAGTGTAATTCCTTGTCCTGTATTACTATCCGCAGTAACACGTCCGGCCGCAAATCAACCGCGTAATAAGGCTGTCTTGCCACCGTTTCAATCTGTGCCTGCAAGGGAACATGCTTTCTAAATGCCTCGATGGCAAGTTGAAAAATTTGCTCTTCAGTATTTCCATTGATCCTGTCCATAGATACGTTCACTCATTACTTATGTTCATTAATTGTGAACATAGCATATAGATGAACACATTGCAAGATATTTTTAGGCTATATTTACATGTCACATTATAACGTAATAATCTATAGTTAATCAACGTCATAGAAGAATAAATCACTACATCTAACCAGCATCTGTTCATTATTCATGAATGTTCATCAACAATGAACGCTTGATAATAATGAATCAACTGTAATTTTTATTTTTGGAAGAGTTAATGCGAAAATAAAACCTTCAAAGAGCTATAAACAACTTATCTTCTTGCCTTCACCATGCCCCCCGGGGCATGGTGAACGTAATCTATCTCATCTTTTCTGCGAACCCTTCGAAGCATACACATAATGATTTATAGTCCTGAGAAGACCCTTGTCGATTGCTTCAAGTACCGGAATAAAATCGGTCTCGATGTCGTTCTGGAGGCCCTGAAATTCTATCGGCAACGGAAGGGATTCAAGGTCGATGAACTTATGCGCTATGCGCGGATATGCCGTGTCGAGAAGGTCATGCGTCCCTATGTGGAGACGGTACTATGACGAGCGCCAGACACAAGAATATCGCGGCCTTCAAAACGGCAACCCACAATTTCGGAGATCAATACCCTTGATATGCTTCCTAGCCCAAGATAACCATTTCTCTATACAGGCCATTTCTTCTTCTGAATGGTGATCAGCCGATGCTGCCTTTTCAACGGCACGGATATAAGCTTTAAGTATCCTGCTTTTGAGCCAAAGATCAGCTTGTTTTTCCAGATTTCTGATGCGTTCTTTTTCTTCTTCGAGACGACGCTTTTCCTCTTCGAGCTTCCACTGTTCTTCCTTCCTGATTCTCTCTCTTTCCTCGCGTTCAAGGCGTTCCGTCCGCCGTATATCCGCAATCTTTATGGCGCTTAACACAAATTCATTCAGGTTGTTTTCAATTTTCTTTACCGTCGTGTCCACCCATCTTTTTCTAACACCGTAGGCACCGTATGTATCTATCTGCAACATGAGTATTCCCGTGCTTTCATGAGTCCAATGTGGCAGATAAACGTACCTGCCTAATGCAATTTTTCTTTCTTCTTCCTTCGATGGTACGTAATCGTATCTCTTTATTTTTTCAGTTAACAGGAACTCAATTTTCTCATTAAATATCTCTGCAGAAGTAACCGGAAGATGATAACCCATCGTTGTTGAGACGGGAAACCCACAGGATTCTAAGAATTTTATCAGCGCATCCATTATCCTTAAAGCCCGAGATAAATGAGACCGGCCGACACGTATATTGAGATATTTCTTCCCCCATGGTCGCAGAAAACCGTAGTTATCGGGTTTCGCCTTATTCAATATTTCGATTGATTGTCTGACCAGGGGATGGGGTAACGTCAGCTTCTTTGAGACAATTACACGTGTTCTAAGGTTCTTCTCATTTTCAATATAATCTTGAATTTCACTGCGTACTTCGATTCTAGGACGGGCGTCCTTTTGCTCCGTCAGCGAATAAGTTTCACTTTCGCCGGATTTCAGCTTTGGTAAAGATGGCCTCGTGATTTTTTTCCCACTTCTAATCATGGACCAATATCCGACAGGCGGCTTCGGTACCTTTAACTTCTTACATATCTTCGAGAGTCCGACATCGGATATGCCGTATTTTGATGC
>CAITLA010000222.1 GCA_903893135.1 uncultured Syntrophaceae bacterium
ACGATTTTCCACGAACTGACCCCCCTTGAATTAATTGAATATCTGAAGCCCCACGTGCTTGTGAAAGGAGGCGATTGGAAAGAGGGAGAAGTGGTGGGACGGGAGTCGGTGGAAAAGTGGGGTGGCAGGGTAGTTATCGTTCCCGAAATCAAGGGATCATCGACAACAAACATCATTGAAAAAGTGAAAAAAGCCTATTGTCAACCACGAACGAAGGCATAAGTCCTTGTAATTTTAACAATCAATTCATTTATCCGGCGAATGATTATTTTCCTTTACAATAAGGCATTCTTTATGTATTAATCACCGTTCAAATAAAGACTTCATGTCAAGTGTTCTACAGGGTAATCGAGATGGCCACGAAACCAGAAAAATTACAAACCATGAAACCGGAGAAGCGTCAATTTTATAGATACCTGCTGACCCAAAAAATGAATGAGCTCCTCGATGAAGCGGAAAAAACAGTTTCCGACATGACAACAGGAAAGGAAAATTTCCCCGATCCCAATGACAGGGCAACTCTCGAATCGGACAGAAACTTTGAACTCCGCATCAGAGATAGGGAAAGAAGGTTGCTCGTCAAGATTGAAGAGGCGATAAAGCGAATAGACGATGGTGTCTTTGGTAAATGTGAGGTTTGTAGCGGCCCCATCTCCGAGAAGAGGCTGATGGCAAGACCAGTAACGACTCTCTGCATCGATTGCAAGACCAAACAGGAAAAGATAGAAAGACTCAAAGGGGAATAAGCATCCTGGTTGATATCCTGAATACATAAGACTTTAAACACGACCTCACATTACAACAAAATAGAACAACCCCACAGAACAACAACAATACAATTTTCCCGCCTTGTCCAAACAGGTAACAAGCCCAATGTTTGTAACGGTTGCCGTCAATATCCCTTCGGAGAAGACATTCTCATATTCCGTTCCCGAGGCTCTGCAGCAAGAAATCGCCATTGGAAAACGGGTTCTCGTCCCTTTCGGTAAAAGAAGGCTCACGGGTTATATTATCGAAGCATCTCACCTGACATATTGCGAAGACGTTAAAGAAATCATAGAAATATTAGACTCCGAACCTCTCTTCAATGAAGAAGATTTGAAATTCTACCGGTGGGCATCACAATACTACATCTATCCTCTTGGAAAGGAACTCGCCGAGATCCTGCCGGGAGGAATCGATCCGAAAAGCGACCGGTGGATCTATATCACAAGAGAGAGACAGGAAAGAAACGACCTCATGATTTCTGCGGCGCAGAAGCGCATAATCGATACCATCGATCATTTCCCGGGTGGCCTGCCTCTCGAGCGACTAAAAACATTACTCGGAAAGAAGGACATCTCCAGAGAGATCAATGCCCTCGTCGGTGCAGGGTTTATCGCTGTAGAGATAAGAACAGGGAAACCGGAAGTGAGCCCGAAAAAGGAGAAGCTCGTCCATCTCAACCGCCAGGATACAGCCATGGCAAAGCTGACAAGAAAACAAGTCTTGCTCACCGAATTACTCAGTGCGCATGGTTCTTGCTCCATGGCTGTCCTCTCGAAGAGATTCAAGAACGTTCTGCCCCTAATAAGAAGCCTGGAACAACGGGGGATTATCCGTATAAGCGAAGAAGAAGTCTCCCGTGGGCACGGTCAGAATCCTGATATCGGCGGCGGCGAAGCTGTAATTACACCAAACGAGGATCAGGTAGCTGCTCTTTGCGAAATTGTGAAAGGCCTGGAGAGTAACGGTTTCTCGCCCTACCTCCTCCATGGTGTCACAGGGAGCGGCAAGACGGAAGTGTACCTCAATGCCATTGCAGAAACTCTCAGGTTGGGGGGAGGCGTAATTTTACTTATCCCGGAAATAGCCCTGACACCACAACTGCTCACCCGCTTTAACAAAAGATTTAATAACCAGGAGATAGCTGTGCTTCACAGCGGTATCTCAAAATCTGCGAGGTACGATCAATGGAGGCGGATACAACGGGGTGACATCAATGTAGTCATCGGCGCCCGCTCGGCTGTCTTCGCACCTGTAAGAAATCTTAAGCTGATTATCGTGGATGAGGAACATGACACCTCTTACAAGCAGGATGACCGGATGAGATACAGCGCCCGCGATCTCGCAATTATGAAGGCAAACCTCAGCTCAGCAACGGTTATCTTAGGCTCCGCCACACCTGCCGTTCAGACGTATTTCAATACGATGAGGGGGAAATATAAGTACCTTATCCTGCCCAGCAGAGTGGAAGACAGACCACTGCCGAAAGTCGAAATCATCGATATGAAACGGGAAGCGGAAGGCAGTAAACATCCTTCATCGCATGTTCTGTCCCGGGCATTGAAAGAAGCGATTGATGACACCCTTGAAAAAAAACAGCAGACCCTCCTTTTCTTGAACAGGCGCGGCTCTTATACCTTCACATTCTGTTTTGACTGCGGGCATGTGTTTAAATGCCTGAACTGCGCTGTATCCATGACGTATCACGCAAGTGAAAGCAATCTGAAGTGTCACTATTGCGACTATGCCATGAGACTCTCCGTGTCGTGTCCCGCATGTCACGGAAAACGCATTCGCCCCTATGGCGTGGGGACGGAAAGACTGGAGGAGGAAGTCAAGAAGCTCTTTCCGCATGCCAGAATCGAAAGAATGGACAGTGATACAACATCCAGGAAAGGGGCTTACGAAAAGATATTAAAGGCCCTTGAGCGGCGTGATATTGATATCCTTGTCGGAACGCAGATGATCACCAAAGGACACGACTTTCCTTACGTCACGCTGGTTGGCGTAATTTCAGCCGATACATCCCTCAATATCCCCGATTTCCGCGCGGCGGAACGGACATTTCAGCTCCTGACCCAGGTTGCCGGAAGGGGGGGCAGAGGGTCATCTCCCGGAAGGGTCATTGTACAGACCTTTAATCCCGGGCACTATGCCATAACCAGGGCGAAGGATCATGATTATATGGGATTTTATGATGATGAGCTTGCCCTGCGAAGCGCGCTGTCCTATCCCCCTCTCACTCGCATTGTGAATCTTCAACTGTCGAGCCTGTCAAGAGAGAAGGGCATGGAAGGGCTTAAAGGACTGAGACAGTTCATTACAGAATCGTTGACAAGAAATAAGTTGAAAGACAAGGTGGAAGTCATTGGCCCGGCAGAGTCCCCCATTGCCAGAATCAAGGGAAGGCACCGCTGGCAACTGCTCTTGAAAGGCAAGGATGCCCGCGCAGTCCATGATCTGGCCAAAGACGTCCTCTCAAAAGCTTCCGTAACCGCTTTGGATATAAGAGTAGATGTGGACCCCCTCAACTTCATGTAACTGTGGGCGGGATGAGTGTCCACGCTCGCCGCTATCCTCCTCGCCGGCGGCCTGAACGCTGGTCAATAGAATCACGATATAGATTACAATTGCTCTACAGAATAGCCCCTATCCTTCAATAGCTGGATGATCCCTTTATCGCCCAGGAGATGGGCAGCCCCGACAACAACGAAGTATGTGCCGTTTGTCTTCAAGTAGCCTTCGATTTTTTGTGCCATGTTTCTGTTTCTCTTATAGATCAGCTTGTCATAAATAGTATAGAACCTTCTATCTTCAGCCAAGCTTTTTGTTATTGTCGACTCCATCTTCTCCACGGCCCCGGATTTCCACGCGTCTACAAGTTTATCAACTTCCTGCACAAGTATTCTTAATTCCCTCAACGTATATAATAGAAACAGTTCCTGTTCCTCATCGTTTAAGCCTGCAAGAAGATTAATCTGATAGTCAAGACTCTCCAGTTCTGATATCTTTTTCCTGCCTTCAGCTTTTGAAAGAAAATATTTGTCTATCCCGTAATTAGGATCATATCCGGACTTCATGAGTTCTATCGATTCCAGCGTCAATCCCAGAAACCATGGCCGCTGGTTGTAGACCAACTCCATGGGCAAACCGGCCCTTGCTGTTTCCTCCTTGATGAGGCTGAAGGTTTTCCCGGAGACATGCTTTTCAAGGCTGTCACCACCCGGGTAGAAAGCGCTCTCCATTAATTTCCCGATATCTAATCTGCTTATGTCATTGACGTTAGCCTCGACTGCGAGGAAATCCGATTTCTCAAAAGCGCCTTCTATCGTTCTGCTGAGGGGATAGATATCTTTCTTCAAGAGATGGATAGAACCAAGCACATAGACCGTGTTTCTTTTTGACTGAACGCGCCACAGGAAGTTCTTCTCTGCGTAAGAAATAGAATAGCTCAGAGAGAGAAACGTGAGAATCAGGCATAGGACTGAAACGCTACGTTTTACTGAGATAGTCCGTCCTTTCAAATTAATCATGAACACCTCCTCATTGCGAAGCGATCTTCTTCTTGCGAGATGCGTAACGTACGGAGGGCGAAAATGCAAGGCCTATTGAAAGATTCACACTAACAGAACGTCTTTTCCAGCCATCATATATTCCAAATTCCACAAAATTCCCTTGACAATCCGCCAACTAATATTTAAGCATACGATTAATGTAAAGATTTTCCATTCTTTCGTCAACCACCAGAGCCATCTGTCCAAATAGTCATAATTATAACTTATTATTTCTTCTCTGAAGTACGAACGGCAACACCTTCAATAGGGGACATTCAAAATGAAGTGTCCGAAATGCCATACTGAGAACCCCGAGACAAGAAAATTCTGCAGAGAATGCGGATCAAAGTTCGTGGCGGTCTGTCCCAGGTGTGAATCAGAAAATCTCCCAACTGATAAATTCTGCGGTGATTGCGGCCACAACTTAGCACTTCCATCCGAACCCACCCGCAAAGAACTCTCCTTCGATGAGAAGATTGAGAAGATCCAGAAATATCTTCCTGCCGGCATCACCGAGAAGATCCTCTCCCAGCGGGACAAGATTGAAGGTGAACGAAAACAGGTAACCGTCATGTTCTGCGACATGAAGGGTTTTACTCCCTTGGCTGATAAACTCGGCCCTGAAGAAATGTACGGCATGATGGATCAGATATATGAGATTCTCATCCACAAGGTCCATGACTATGAAGGGACTGTCAACGAGATGACCGGTGACGGGGTCATGGCCTTATTTGGAGCCCCTATTGCACTTGAGGATGCTCCCCAGAGAGCCATCCGTTCTGCCATGGCCATCCACCGGGAGATGACAAGGTTCAATGAGAAAGTGAGGGAGGAAAAGGGAGATATTCCACCCCTCAAGATGAGAGTAGGTATCCATACCGGCCCTGTGGTAGTGGGCACACTTGGAAACGACCTGAGAGTGGAGTTCAAGGCGGTTGGGGATACGGTTAATCTGGCCTCCCGCATGGAATCCCTTGCCGAACCGGGAACTACCTATGTCTCCGATGATACCTTCAAGCTTACGGAAGGCCTGTTCCGCTTCGAGGCCCTGGGAGAAAAAGATATCAAGGGGAAGGAGAAGCCCCTTAAAGTCTACCAGGTCATCGCCCCCAGCAGCAGAAGAACCAGATTCGATGTGAGCGCGGAAAGAGGCCTGACGCCCTTTGTAGGCAGGGAAAGAGAACTGGAACTCCTCCTCGATGGTTTTGAACGATCCAAGGAAGGGAGAGGAC
>CAITLA010000223.1 GCA_903893135.1 uncultured Syntrophaceae bacterium
GTCAGACTCTCAACAGTGTTTACAACGATGTCGGCATAGGTCCTTATTGCCTGAAGGGTTTCCACGCCCAGCTTCTTGGCCATGTTGCCGATAGCCGCCAGCTGACTGGGTGTGGCTGGTTTCTTCCGAGGTTCCGGATCCTTTTTTTGATTTGCAGACGCGTCAGCAGTATCTTCCGAACCTTTGTCAGATTGCAATGTGTAAGACCTTGTAGTCGGAGCCAGGTCCGTAGTCCTGTTTGCGAGTTCTTCCTCATGATCCTTTACATTTTCGGGCAATACCTTTCTTGACAGGGCGGCTGGTGCCTCAAGCATATACTCATCCCCATACAATCTTTTAAAGGGGACCTCGAAATCCTGCCGGTATTGCGTCACGTCAGCCAAGGTCCCTTCAAACGTGATCGTCATTGGATAATGCGTGGACTTCTTCAGTTCACCTTTCTTATCCTCGTACTGCATCTCTTGAGCGACACGTTTGAGTGTCAACGGGATAAAAGATATCCGTCCGCAGAGTGCTTTGATGTAGCCATCGTCAGCAAGATTGCTGTTAATATTAACGATGGAATTGAAGCTGCTCGTATCAATCTGATAAATCCCGCCCAGACATACCCTGGGCAGAATCACCATCAGGCTGCCGAGACGTTTACAATCTTCATCGGCCTTATCGCAGGGACAGGTCTTTGCTTCCATGTTACGGCTGGCAGGGTTGTAGAACGTGGCTGTTTCTCCATTGCCGGCACAGATTAAACCTCTTGTGCTGTATAGCTTCATGGCCTGCGGAAAGACGACTCCCAGGTTTTCCACCGGGAGAAGTATATCCAGTGAATTGGGTTTGTCTCCGTAAATTCTGGCCACTTCGCCGGGAACGACGAAGTGACTCGTCTCTACAGGGTACTCCTTGCCTGATTCCGCCGTTTTCTTTTCGCCCAGCCGGATTTTCCCCAGGCGGGGAAGCCTCCGGATCTCCGATATTCCTTTAATCATTACTTTCTCCTTTGTATACCGTCTTCTCTTTTCTGTAATGCATTTTGATCCTTCCTTTCCTCCAGACAAAGCCTTCCCTTGCGGTCGTGTTACCGCTCTAGGAATGAAGTGTTGTCTGGAGGAATTTGCGGGTTCTTTCAGGAGATGAGACGTGGATGTTTATGCTGTGATGCCTCAGAAGGGCACTTCATCATCCGGTATACTGTCGTCGGGGCTGCGTTCATGGACCTTTTTGGGATCCAGGAAAGCTATTTTTTCAATGATGACACGCAAGTCCGAATGTTTTTTGCCTTCATTATCTTCCCACGTGTTGTTGCGGAGCTTTCCCTGTATGAAAGTCAGCGACCCTTTTCTCAAATACTTTGAGCATACTTCCGCAAGACGGCCGTAAGCCGCCGCGCGATGCCATGTCGTTACCTCTTGCATCTCGCCATTCTTCTTGTACTTCTCAGACGTGGCGAGTGAAAAGTTGGTTACGGATGTCCCTGACGGCAGATACTTAAGTTCCGGATCGCCGCCGAGCCTGCCAATTAAAATTATCTGGTTTACCATGTAGATCCTCCTTTCTTTCTTTAGTTGGGGTTTAAAGTGTAACGAGAGAGCATATGTTCAATGAACATGTCTTTCGTCGTTTCATAGAGACCTTTGATCTCAACGATTATGCAGCCGCACATGAATTCAAACACGTTATTTTCCGTTTCGTTGCCGGCATAATCATCTTCGCCGTAAAACGTGCGCGCATAATTTCTCGCAATCTCCCAGGCTTCTTCCTCGTCTTTTGCGTAGATCAGAAAGTCGTAGGAATATTCCTGCTCGCCGTTCCGCTCTTCCAACTCCATGTGATACAGCATGCTACTGTCCTTTTTCTTCACCCCTTTTTTAATCCTTCACAGAAGAATGGGAGTGTTTTCCTGTTGCTTCTTTCTGAACTTTTACGACATATTCACCCTTTGGAAGATTGATGCTATTGTGTTCCGGATGCGTGATGGTCGTAGCTTTATCCACCTTTAGCGTTCCTGTTTCACCATCACCAAACAGGGAAAGTTGAGCGCTTCCACCCTCAACCTTATGTTCATGTCCTTCCTTTTCACCTTCGCGGATCACCCCATTTGGGATTGGCCTGGCGTTATAGGCGTAACTCGCAGGAAGTTTCTTAACCTTGAAAATCAGGATTTCCCCCTGCCGATATGCCTTTTCGTATATAATCATTTTATATCCCCCTATGTTTCTACCGCGAACTTGATCGGTTTCTCAAAATCTACGCCGACATGGAATGTCCATTGTCGGGCTTGTTCACACTTTTGGGAATCCTTTGGCACTTTTAGAAAATAGTAGCTTTTTGTTGTCGGGCATTGCACCCGCAGGATACGCACCTCATATTTCGGTATGTCATAAAGGCACATTTCCCGATTTTTGTGTATTACTGTTCCTATTTCAGCAATTCTCTCCGGAGTAATTTTCGCCATAAGGGCCATACGGAGTTGAGCATTGGAGAGTGGCAGGATTTTGAGGGGATCGAGCTTATCAGGGGGCGTTTCATACAATTTCTTAGGTATGGCTACGCCGCGTTCATAGAAAAAGATTTTCCCATTTTCGACCCACTTGCCGACTCGCTGCA
>CAITLA010000224.1 GCA_903893135.1 uncultured Syntrophaceae bacterium
CTATGTGGGCGATTCCCTGGGGCTGAGTATCCAGGCGTCAAAGACCTCTGCCGATGTCATCGTATTCTGCGGCGTCTATTTCATGGCGGAGACGGCGAAGATTCTTTCACCGGGAAAAACAGTTCTCATCCCGGACGTAAAGGCGGGCTGTCCCATGGCGGACATGATTACGGCCCCTGAGCTCCGGAAACTGAAAAAAGAACATCCCCGGGCGAAGGTTCTCTGCTATGTAAATACAACGGCTGAGGTCAAGGCCGAGTGTGACGTATGTTGTACCTCAGGGAATGCGGAGCAGATAGTGCGGGGGGCTTTTCGGAGCGACGACGAGATAATCTTTGCTCCCGATCAGTATTTGGCCCATTATATATCTACCCAGGTTGGAAGGGATTTTATTTCCTGGAAGGGCTACTGCCCGACACATGTGAAAATACTGCCCGAAGATATTGCCAGAAAAAGGGCGCTTTATCCTGATGCCGAGGTTATGGTGCATCCGGAATGCACACCAGGTGTCACCAAGCTGGCTGACAAGGTTCTCTCGACGGAAGGCATGATGCGGCATGCCAGGGAAGCGAAGACGAGGGAATTTATTATAGGAACGGAAATTGGCATTCTCCACCGCCTGAAAAAGGAAAATCCCGAAAAATCTTTCTATCCCGTATCGGAGCGGGCGGTCTGTCCGAATATGAAACTGACGACACTGGAGAAGGTATTGTGGGCTCTGGAGGAGATGCAGTATGAAGTTACTGTGCCGCCGGAGATAATCAGAAAAGCGAAAAGCAGTCTCCAAATAATGCTTGATCATTAGATTGATTGTAAGAGCAGGATGCAGGTATGGAACCATTTGACATTACCGTTATAAGAAAAGGTATACGGGAGAGGCTTCCCCGTCGTGTCTCGGAAGAGATTCCTCTTACCATAGAGGTGAACGGGAACGAACTGGTCACACTGCTCTCAAGTCCCGGAGAGCTGGAAAACCTCGTGTACGGTTTTCTTTTTACATCCGGCTTTATAGAAGAAGCCAGCGACGTGAAGAGTCTGATCATTGACCGGGATCGGTGGAAAGTTGCCGTGAAGCTTGCCGGGGAGGGCATATCTCAAGATATGCTCTACAAGAGAATCTATACCTCCGGCTGCGGTAAGGGAGTCATTTTTCACAATCCCCTGGACGTGATGAACCGGGTGCGGCTTCCAGATGGCTTTACCGTGGATTATCGGAAAATTGAAGAATATGTGGGGATGTTTCAAACGAAATCTCCCGAGCATATGGAAACGCGAGGCGTTCACAGCAGCGCCCTTGCGGACGGGAAGGATATTCTTATCTTCCGTGACGATATAGGCAGGCACAACGCGATCGATAAGGTTATCGGGGAAGCCCTGTGCCGGGGACTTGAGCTTGAAAACAAAATGATCTTAACCAGCGGCCGCGTGTCCTCGGAGATATTATCCAAGATACTGCGGTGCCGGATACCGGTAATTGTGGCCGCAGGGGCGCCGACCAACCAGGCCGTGAAACTGGCAAAGAACGTTAATCTGACTGTTGTCGGTCTCGCCCGGGGAAGCATAATGTGTATCTTCAGCGGCGAGGAGAGAATCGTCTGAGAGACAGATTCATTGCATTAACACGGCAATCAAATATACGTCATGCCGGACTCGATAAGCCTGCCCCGTACTTGATACGGGGGCATGGACTCCCTCATGGGTTCCCGCTCCTCCATTAATCTGCGATATTTAATTGCCGTTTTATAACAAGATGACATGAAAGGTGAGATAACATGAGTAAGATAGATGTAAAATTGAAGATTGAGACCTTGGCCCTGCACGGCGGCCAGGAAGCGGATCCGACGACGGGAGCAAGGGCTGTTCCCATTTACCAGACAACTTCATATCAATTCAAAAACACGGAACACGCGGCCAATCTTTTTGGCCTGAAAGAATTCGGCAATATTTATGTGCGGCTGATGAATCCAACGACCGATGTTCTGGAGAAGCGAATGGCGCTTCTGGACGGGGGCGTCGGTGCGCTGGCGGTCGCGAGCGGCCAGTCGGCAATTACCCTGGCGCTCCTCAATATCGCACGGGCAGGCGATGAGATTGTTTCGGCTGACAACCTTTACGGGGGGACGTACAACCTGTTTCATTACACCTTTCCCCGCCTGGGGATAAATGTCCATTTCGTCAAATCGAATGACCTCGCTGCTTTCGAGAGAGCTATCACACCTAAGACAAAGGCCATTTATGCGGAGTCTATCGGCAATCCCAAGCTTGATGTGGCGGATCTCGAAGGCATCGCCGGCGTCGCCCATAAGAACGGCATACCCTTTGTCTTGGATAATACCGTGTCGCCATATCTCCTTCGCCCCATTGATTTCGGCGTGGATATCGTCGTTTATTCGGCAACCAAATTCATCGGCGGTCATGGGACATCGCTTGGTGGCGTAATTGTGGACTCAGGAAAATTTAACTGGACGGGCGGAAAGTTTCCCCTCATTGACGGGCCTGATCCGAGCTATCACGGTATCAATTTTGTGGAAGTCATGAAGCCCATGGGAAATATTGCCTATATTATAAAGGCGCGGGTATCTCTCCTGCGCGATCTGGGCCCGGCGCTCTCGCCGTTTAACGCCTTCCTGTTTCTTCAGGGACTTGAGACGATCCATTTGAGGATGCCCCGCCATTCCGAGAATGCCCTGGCCGTGGCGGAGTATCTCGAAAAACATTCTAAGGTCGCCTGGGTCAATTATCCGGGGCTTAAGTCCAGTTCGGAGAGGGGAAGGGCTGCTAAGTACCTGCCGAAAGGTGCGGGGGCGATTCTCGGATTCGGGATCAGAGGCGGTTTAGAGGCAGGCAAGAAATTTATCGATTCGCTGGAACTCATCTCACACCTGGCCAACGTGGGCGATGCAAAGACCCTGGCCATCCATCCTGCGACGACGACGCACCAGCAGCTTTCGGCGGCGGAACAGTTGGCAACGGGCGTGACCCAGGATTTCATTAGACTCTCTATTGGCCTGGAGCATATTGACGACATCATCGCCGATATTGATCAGTCCCTGGCGAAGATATAATTTAAGGAGGAAATGATGGGCAACATATATTCGGATATTACGAAAACGATAGGAAGGACTCCCCTGGTGAGACTCAACAGGATGCAGGCGGGGTCGAAGGCGGATATTGTAGTGAAGCTCGAATCCTTCAACCCCCTTTCCAGTGTGAAGGACAGAATCGGTGTCGCCATGATAGAAGCGGCGGAGAAAGCGGGTCTTATCAAAAAGGATACGGTCATCATTGAACCGACAAGTGGAAACACGGGAATCGCCCTCGCCTTTGTGTGCGCAGCCAAAGGATACCGACTTATTCTTACGATGCCCGAGACGATGAGCATGGAGAGGCGGCAGCTGCTGACTATCCTGGGAGCGGAGCTGGTGCTGACGGAGGGGGCGAAAGGAATGAAGGGAGCCGTGGATAGGGCGGAGGAACTGGCAAAGGATTATAAGAACAGCTTCGTACCCCAGCAGTTCAAAAATCCTGCTAATCCTGATATTCACCGGCGCACAACAGCCGCGGAGATCTGGCAGGATACAGATGGCATGGTTGATTATATTGTCTCAGGGATAGGTACTGGCGGGACAATTACCGGTATCGGTGAGGTGTTGAAGAAAAGAAAGCCATCGGTAAAGATGATTGCCGTTGAACCCGCGGATTCACCGGTGCTGTCAGGCGGGAAAGCCGGTCCCCACAAGATTCAGGGGATTGGCGCCGGGTTCGTCCCGGAAGTTTTGAACAGGAATGTGATGGACGAAATCATCCAGGTGTC
>CAITLA010000225.1 GCA_903893135.1 uncultured Syntrophaceae bacterium
AAAATAATGTGGACATTTAGAGTTTAATTATATATCTTCCAAATATATTGTTCAATCATGTCGGGCTGTGGCCCAGTCCGGTAGGGCACTGCGTTCGGGACGCAGGAGTCGCGCGTTCAAATCGCGCCATCCCGACCATTATCACTCCCTCCTGCAGCGGGCGATGTTCTTAACCACCGACCACTGAAGCCATCTTAAAGATCGGAAGGTACATCGCAATGATCATTCCTCCCACAACTCCCCCGAGAAAAACCATCATAAACGGTTCAAGCAAGGCAGTCATGGCTTCCACCGCCACGTCCACCTCATCATCATAAAAATCCGCAATTTTTTCCAGCATCGCATCGAGGGCGCCTGTAGCTTCACCAACGGCGATCATCTGAACCACCATGGGAGGGAATATGCCGGTTTCCGAAAGGGGTTCTGCAATGGTTCTCCCCTCGCTGATACTCTGCCTCGTCTTTATTATAGCGTTCTCAACAATCTTGTTTCCAGCGGTTTTACTGACGATAATTAGTCCCTCGAGAATCGGAACACCGCTACCCAACATGGTTGCAAGGGTTCTGGTGAATTTCGCCACCGCAACCCTTTTCAATAACGGGCCGAATACGGGCGCCTTTAACGTCAAGGCATCAACAGTTAGTCTCCCCTTTTCCGTACGGTAATATCTTCTAAAGGCATATATGACCAGGGCAATACCAACGATCATAAAAAGAAAATAACTTTGCATGAACTGGCTGGCGTTGATAAGAAATTGCGTGGGCGCCGGCAGCTGACCGCCCATGCCCTCAAACATTTTCTGAAATACGGGAATAACCTTCAGCAATAGAAGGGCAACAACACCTGTGGATATAACAAGTACACTGGCAGGGTAAGTCATAGCGCCCTTGACCTTGCTTTTTAATTTCATCGCCTTTTCCATGTAAGCCGAAAGGCGGTCAAGAATAACGTCAAGGGTACCACCGCTCTCCCCAGCAGCCACGAGATTGACAAAAAGATCATCGAAGACCTTGGGGTGCTTTTTCAAAGCTTCATGCAAAGTCGCTCCACCTTCGATCTCTTCCTTTACAGACGTGATGACTTTAGCAAAAGTCTTGTTTTGTTCCTGTTGGGCCAGCAGATCGAGACACTGGATAAGGGGTAGGCCGGCGTTGATCATGGTCGAAAATATTCGAGCAAAGACTACTATTTCCTTTTCTTTGACCTTGCCCTTGCCAAATTGCAAATATTCGGCTAGGTCCTTTGGCTTTTTCTTTACGGTGATTGATTTGAAGCCCTGACGGCGAAGGATTCCCCTGACCACACCCTCATCAGTGGCGGCCATCTCTCCTTTTTTTAACTCACCTTTTTTTGTCGCCGCTTCCCATAAGAATTCTGCCATAATTGAAAACCCCTTTCAAACCCTCAGACTTTTCCAAACGTTCTCAATATCTCATACAGGATAATTCCCGCCGCTACCGAAACATTCAGTGAGTCTATCTTGCCTATTGTAGAAATCGAGAGAAGAAAATCACATTTTTTTCTGATGAGCGACCTCATGCCCGTCCCTTCGCTACCCATCACGAGGCCGATGTGCCCATCATAATCAAAAGAACCGAAATCTTTGCCTGATGCAGGGTCAGTACCATATATCCAGAATCCCTGCTCCTTCAAATAGTCAATAGTATTGGACAGATTGACCACCCTAGCTATGGATGTATGGTTGGCAGCTCCCGCTGATGCTTTTATCACAGTTCCTGTCACCGATGCTGAACGATTCTCGGGTATAATAACTCCATTAGCACCGCAACAATGAGCTGTTCTTATAAGTGTGCCCAGATTTTGTGGATCCGTAATACCATCAAGGATGAGAATCAAATTACATTTAAAATCAGGATGGCGATTTGCAATAATATCATCCACACTTGCATACACGAAGGGCTCACAGAAACCGACAATACCCTGATGAGATCCCTGACCTGCTTTTCTGTCCAAGTAGCTTCTCTCTCTGAATTCTATATGAATTCCCTTTTGCTTCGCCAGATTCAGGACTTTCTGGAAGGCCTCTCCCTTCCTTCCCTGGGCAACAATGATTTTGCTTACCCTTCCAGTCTGACTCTTGAGATCCTCTAACAGGGGATTAATACCAAAGATTACCTGCACGCCCTCACTCCATCAATATGACTGACATAATTATAATGGAAACTGAATATGACAATGAGCTAATGGACGATACGTATATTGAATCTATACTACTCTTTGTCGCATTGCAAGACCCTCGGTAATTTCGGATACAATCTCTTCGACCATTTGAACCGGATCTGCGGCTTGTCTGATGGGCCTGCCGACAACTATGTAGTCAGTTCCGGCCTTTATGGCATCTCTGACTGTTGATATTCTCTTCTGGTCATCATTTGCCGACATTGCCTCTCTGATACCAGGTGTTACAATGATAAAATCATTTCCACAAGCCCTTCGAATATTGGCAATATCATGAGCTGAGGCTACTACGCCGGAAACGCCGGAATCCTTTGCGAGTCTTGCCAGACGCAGCGTAAGCTCGCTTGCAGAACAGTTAAATCCCATTTGCTTGAGATCGCCATCATGCAGACTCGTCAGTACAGTAACAGCAAGGATTATGGGAGGAGGCAGGGCAGTTTCTTGCGCGGCCCTGCTGACAGCGGCGACGGTTTTCTCCATCATCTCTCGTCCGCCGAGGGCATGGACATTGAACATATAAACGCCCTGTTCAAGAGCCCCGACAGCGGCTCCGGCAACTGTATTAGGAATGTCATGAAACTTCAGATCCAGAAATACTTTCTTGCCGCTTTCTCTGATTTTCTGAACAATGCAAGGACCATATCGTGTATAGGATTCTTTTCCGACCTTAAATATTTCCAAATGATCCCTGAGACGTTTGACCCATGTCATTGCTTCTTCTATACCCTTCCCGACATCAAGGGCAAAGATAAGCATCTCCCTTGGATTCTTATTCAAGGTACTCTTCATCATCAACAAATTCCGTATCATCCAATATGGGTTTGTAGTCCACTTTGATGCCCTGTAAATAGTCGGGATTGGCGTATGTCACTTTCCCCGCGGCTATTTCCCTCAAGGAAGCTACGATTTCCCTGTTATTCTTGATATCCGTCAGAGGTTTAGCACCTTTAAGTAATTGCCTTGACCTCTTTGCAGTCAATACAACCAGAGCAAATCTGTTTTTTGCTGCCTTCAGCGAGTCTTCTACAGTTATCCTTGCCATATTTCAAATGACCTCCTCACTACGTAAGAAATTCCTTTATCTTATAAGCTAATCTTTCCCTTTTACTCTTTTCTGCCACATATATCGATCTCAGAGTGTCAACTGCAGTCTCAAGATGATCGTTAAAAACTATATAATCATACCATACAATTTCTTTGATTTCATCTAAAGCCTTTGCGAGGCGTTTATCTATGTTTTCTTTGCTTTCAGCCCCTCTCCCGCGCAATCTTTTTTCCCAGTCACCTTTTTGATGGGGGCAGGATAAAAACAAACACGCCGCCCGGATAATTTTTTTTCAAATTCTTTGCGCCTCGCCAGTCAAGATCCAGTACCAGATCGAATCCTTTCTGCAAGAACTCCTTCATCGTTTTCGACGACGTGCCATAGAGGTAGCCGTAATTCTCTTCCCATTCGGCAAATTCTCCCCGGTCCAGTTTTTCTTTGAACGCCTCCTCGGTAATAAAATAATAGTCTTTTCCGTCTTTCTCGCCGGGACGACGCGGCCTTGTGGTATACGAAACGGAGAACAGCAAATTCGGACACATCTTCAAGACCTCTCGCAGAACGGAGGTCTTGCCGGTGCCTGATGGCGCCGAAACTACGATATACAATCCTTCCAGATTCTGCGTATCTTTCTTACTCAATGTTCTGTACCTGCTCTCTTATTCTGGAAAGCTCACTCTTGATGTCAATTACCTTGCGCGATATTTCCGCATCACTGCTTTTGGAACCTATAGTATTTACCTCTCTTATCATCTCCTGAATCAGGAAATCCATGCTCCGCCCAACGGCATCTCCACGCTCCAGAAGATCACGAAACTGTACGATGTGGCTATTAAAACGGACAATCTCCTCGCTAATATCGCTTTTTTCAGCCATGATAGCCACTTCTTGTTGCAAGCGAAGTTCATCAAGTGCGATTCCTCCAACAAGTTCTTTCACCCTCTCACCAAGTCTTAGTTGATACTCCGAAACAACCTTAGGCGCCCGTAACGTGATTGAATCAAGTGACTTTATGATCAGACCTATTCTCAGTACTAAGTCATCACAGACGTTTTTTCCTTCCTTTTCTCTCATGTCTATTAAGGCAGTCATTGCCGTATCGAGCACCGTTCCTAACTCCTCCCAGATGGCAGATAGATCCAGACCGGGTTCCTTCTGCACGAAAGCTTCTCTGAATCCGGTCATCATACTCAATGTAATCTCCTCTTCAAGCTTAAGCTCCTCTCGCAATTGTATAAGCAACTCATAATAATTACGGATGAGCGGGAGATTCAACTCATACCTGCTTTCGATGACGGAACTGCACTCGGAATCCATCCTGATAATTGCCTCTATCCTGCCGCGGGTAAATTTACTGCTAATCCTTTTCTTGATGTCCAGTTCCAAAGGAGAAAAGACAGCAGGCACCCGAAGAGAAATCTCCAGATAACGGTGGTTGAGAGATTTCATTTCCACGGTATATTTTCTGCCATTTTGGACAGACTCGATTCTGCCATAGCCGGTCATGCTTTGAATCATCACATACTCCTAATCAATGCCGATGAATGATGAATCTGGTTCTTCTTCAATTTGGCTGCAAAATAGGGGTCCCCCGAATCCTTAGGTAGTCGTCAACTTCTTCGGACATGACCCTAATGTTTCGACTGCATGAGATATTTTGATCTAATCCTGTTAAACATTTCAATGACCGGCTTTTCTCCATAGTCCGGGTAGGTCCACGGCAGAGATTGAAAGGACTTCCCCGTGTAGATCAGGGTCAGATCGGCATAAATGCTATCTCTCAGGTAAGGGCGGTGGGTATAGCCCTTGCCGGTCGCCAAAATTAAATGAGCCTGAGACATATATCCGGGGTCAATATTAACCCGCCTTTTTCCGCTCACCGAAGTTCTGTCTTCCATATTATTTGTACATAGCTTCACATCCGGCAATGATTCAGGCCTGATCAATGTACCAAAAAAGATGAACCGTCTTTCCAGGGCTGATCCCATCTCCTCTGCATAGTAGTCAGTGTAATGAAACGGCATCCTGGCGCTCACAAAGTCAATGTCTCCATAGAGTTCAGATAATTGCTCAAGAATGCTTTTCAGCAGATTGCCGTCTGCATATATGTGACTCATGAGCAGTTTTACTGACTCTGCAGGCCGCGGCTTGCTCATATGACCTCTTTGAGTTCATCCAGAGAAATCGTCGCCGTTCCGACCTTTCCCACAACAATGCCGGCAGCGATATTGGCCAGAGCTGCTGACTCCTTAAGAGTCGCGCCGGAGGCGACGCAGAGGGCTAACACGCCGATGACCGTATCTCCGGCGCCGGTGACGTCGAAGACTTCCCTCGCCTCAGTTGGAAAGAAGGCTGTATGAATAGTTCTGTCACTGCTTTCAAAGAGATTCATCCCTTCCTCACCGCGCGTAACAAGAAGGGCCTTGAAATCAAATTTTTTGAGAAGCGTCGTCCCTATTTTTGCGATGTCATCGCCGTTAGTAATGTCCAGACCCGCGGCACGACTGGCCTCATGGTGATTAGGAGTAATGATATCGAAACCCTTGTACAGGGAAAAATCATTCTGCTTGGGATCTACGCAAACGGGGATGCCTTTCCCGGATGTCATTCGGCGGATACTGTCCAGAAGCTGCCTCGTCACGACTCCTTTATTGTAGTCGGAGATGACCACGGCACCCAGATCATTGCGCATTTTTTTTATATACTGCGTTATCTTCTCCACACTGGTCGGCCGGATAGGCTCCCTGCTTTCCTGATCAAATCTGACAACCTGCTGGCCGTGGGCTACGATTCTGGTTTTCAGCGTAGTGGGACGGTTTGCTTCGACAACAATTCCTGCCGTATCTATCTGTCTCCTGCGAAAATCGAGGAGCAGCCTCTTTCCCATATCATCGGCGCCTATGACTCCCGCCCCATAAACTTTCCCGCCCAGGGAAAATATATTATTTAATACGTTCGCACATCCCCCCAGCAAAAGCGAGTCCGATTGCATCTCCACGACAGGAACTGGGGCTTCCGGAGAAATCCGCGCCACCTTGCCCCATATGAAATGATCGACCATGATATCGCCGACCACCAGAACCTTTGATCTGGGAAAGTTCTCGATAATTTCGAATGCCCTTTTTTTGCTGAGAATTTTTTTCATTGAAACTGTACCAATTTTTGAGATCCTCAATTTGAAAATTGAACAACACCGATTATTCGGCATTTTCTTGGGGAAGTCATGCTATTATCATGACTATCTTTTGTCAATCCTTTTCTCGGTACAGTATTTCCTCCGGAAGGCGCGGTATAATCCTTATTGACTTAGCCCATATTATCAAGTAAAAAAATACCTGCCAAGGGCAAAACTTATCGAGGATATTGAGGATTAATCCATGATCCGGGCTTTATTTTTAGTAACGATAGGCATAGCGATCACTGCATTTATGTCCGGTTGTGCAGTTGCCTTTGGGTTTATTACCTCGGATGAAAATATGGCTCACAGGGTGGGAAATATCTGGGCCAAGATGCTTCTTGCCATAGCAAACACTAAGGTTGAGATTATCGGTGCGGATAACGTCCTGATGGGAAAGCCACAAATCTTTATGGCCAATCACCAAAGTGATTTCGACGTACTGATTGTTTTGGCCCATCTTCCAGGCCAGTTTCGTTGGATAGTCAAGAAGGAACTCTTCCAGATCCCCATTTTTGGAAGAGCGATGCAAAGTGCGGGATATATAGAGATCGACAGGGAAGACCGTGAAAAGGCGATGATGAGTATTGACAGGGCGGCTATGAAGATCAGGGAAGGGAAATCAGTTATGTCTTTCCCCGAGGGAACAAGAAGCAAGGATGGTAAGATCAAGCCCTTCAAGCATGGCATGTTCTACCTTGCCATAAAGTCGGGCGTTCCTATAGTGCCGATATCCATCATAGGCGCCGGAGAAATAATGCCAAAGCGATCTTTGCATATAAAACCCGGGAGAATCACGCTGGTCATAGATAAACCGATAGACGTGAGCGGATATTCCATTGAGAACCGACAGGAACTCATAGATAAGGTGCAGAATGTCATCGCCGGAAATTATGAGGCGCGATCAGTTGCGAAGGCGGCATGATCTATTAATAATTATGAGATAAGAAAGTGAAATTGGACGACAGAAAAGTAAAAGAAATTTGGGGAGCGATTTGCCTGGCTGGTGCCATTTTCTTCCTGCTGTGCTTAGCCTCCTACCACCCTCTTGATCCGTCGTTTACGCATTTTGTGAGCGACAATACGAAGACACACAACCTCGTAGGGTCAGTGGGATCACATACGGCGGATTCCCTCATCAGGCTACTAGGCATCGGTGCATTTATCATTCCCTTTTTTCTCCTTATAGTCTCGTTCAGGTATTTCCTGGACGAACCTTTTAAGATCAATCTCGTGGGCGTCGCCGGTCTTGCCGGTCTTATCTTCTCCACTTCTGCCCTCCTCGCAACGAGTTTGGCAGATGTCCAAGTGTACGGGGTTAAACTGAGCGCAGGAGGTCTTCTGGGAGCTTTGTCTGCTGAACTGCTGAACAATTACATGAATCAGGCAGGCACGTATATCATCCTCTTGCTTGTCCTCATCATATCCCTGATTATCATAGTCAACTTATCCCTGGTTTCCGCGAGCAGAAGATTTAAAGGTATTGTAGTTTTTTTGTGGGCCGGGTTGAAAAGATTCACTTCTAAAAAAACGGACATGCTGAAAGAACGAAGAGGAAGAGCAGCCGAAAGAGAAAAAATCCCCAAAACAGTCCCCGTGATTGACGCCCAGCCACCATCTGTAGAAAGGATGAAACGGAAAAGGGCGGAGCAGACCCATTTTGATTTCATTCAAAAGGAGGGCGCCTTCAAACTACCACCGCTAACGCTCTTGGATCAGGTTGAGCGAAAAGATACGAGGATAAAGCGGGAAAGCCTCATTATGAATTCCCGGATCCTCGAAAAGAAGCTTGCCGATTTCGGTGTCGAAGGAAAAGTGGTTGAAGTCAAACCTGGCCCCCTTATCACCATGTACGAACTGGAGCCCGCACCCGGCGTGAAGATCACCAAGGTCACCAATCTATCCGACGATCTCGCTTTAGCGCTGAGGGCGCCCAGTATAAGAATTATCGCCCCCATTCCTGGAAAAGCAGTGATCGGCATTGAAATTCCTAACCATGAACGGGAGCCGGTACACCTGAAAGATGTTTTGGATAACGATGCTTTTCTTGAATCTCAATTCAAGCTCCCCATCGCCCTCGGAGAAGATATCATAGGGACCCCTGTAATCACCGACCTTGCAAGGATGCCCCACCTCCTGATAGCCGGTACAACAGGATCGGGGAAAAGTGTCTCCCTCAATGCCATGATCTGCAGCATTCTTTTCAAGGCTACCCCTGATGACGTTAAATTCCTCATGATTGATCCTAAGAGACTCGAACTGTCTGCATATGAAGGGATACCGCACCTGCTGCACCCGGTTGTCGTTGACCCAAAAAGAGCGTCTCAGGTTCTCAAGTGGGCCGTAGAAGAAATGGAAAAGCGGTACCAGACAATTGTCGAGCTGGGGGTCAAGAACATCGAGGCATATAACAAACTTATAGACAAGAAGCTGAAAGAGAAAACTATTCAGCCACGCGGTACCGATGAAAAAGGGGAACCCGATAGTGAAGTGCCGTCCAAATTGCCATATATCGTGATCATCATCGACGAGCTTGCAGACCTGATGATAGTCGCGCAGAGAAACGTGGAAGAATCACTCGCCCGGCTCGCCCAGATGGCAAGGGCCGCGGGGATTCATCTGATATTGGCCACCCAGAGACCTTCCGTGGACGTCATTACAGGAGTCATAAAAGCAAACTTCCCTACGAGGATCTCATTTCAGGTATCGTCAAAGGTTGACTCGCGGACGATCCTCGATCAACTGGGCGCCGAAAATCTGTTAGGTTCCGGCGACATGCTCTTTATGCCCCCCGGTACGTCGAAATTGACCCGCATTCATGGGCCATATGTGTCAGAGAAAGAGATACAAAGAATTGTGGACTTCATAAAAAAACAGGCCAGACCTTCCTACGATGAAACGATAATGGAATACCGGGAAGATTCATCGGACACAGAGAAATCGGACGGTGAATTTGACGAAAAATATGATGAGGCTGTCGAACTTATCACTGAGTTGGGACAGGCTTCAATCTCTCTGGTACAGAGATACCTGAAAGTCGGATACAACCGCGCTGCCCGCATGGTCGAACGCATGGAGGCAGAAGGAGTCGTTGGACCCTCCGATGGCGTTAAACCGAGAAAAGTACTTGCCAGAAAGATCCCCCGTTGAAACACAGAAATGTTCACATCATAAGCCTGGGATGTCCGAAGAATCTGGTTGACTTCGAGGTTATGGCCGCACTCCTTGCAAAAAGCGGCTATCGCATCACTTCTGAAGCAGACGAAGCGCATATCATCCTGATCAATACCTGCTCCTTTATCCTTTCTGCAAAAGAAGAATCCATAGATGAAATCCTCAAGATGGCCCAGTGGAAAAAACGGCAAACGGGTGCCTGCACCCATTTGGTCGTTACAGGGTGTCTGCCCCAGCGATACGGAAGAGGTTTGGAAAAAGAACTGCCGGAGGTTGATCTCTTTCTGGGAGTCGGGGAAGTGGGGAACATCGTCCATCACCTTGATGGTTTGAGTCAGGCAGAAGCGCCGGGCCGCCGCTCTATCATCGGCAAACCCGACTTCCTGATGAATGCGCAAACTCCACGCCTCATATCGACGCCCTTTTACGCAGCCTACCTCAAGATCGCCGAAGGCTGCTCCAACCGCTGCTCCTATTGTGTAATTCCGACAATACGGGGAAAGGCCAGGAGCAGGGAGATGGAAGATATCCTGATGGAAGCTGAAACCCTTGCCTTGGGCGGGGTAAAAGAGCTCATCGTCACCGCCCAGGACACCACCGCCTACGGACGTGACCTGAAAGGAAAACCGAATCTCGGCGATCTGCTCGAGGGACTCGCGTCCATAAAGGGTATACGCTGGATAAGGCTTCTGTACACTCATCCCGCCGGTCTCACCGACGAGATACTCAAATCCATGGCCAGCTATGAGAATATATGCAAATACATAGATATCCCCATCCAGCATATAGACAACGAAATCCTGGCGGCCATGAAGAGACGCGGCGGTAGCGACCTGATTAAGAAGACCATCCAAAGGGCGAGAGAGATAATCCCCGGTGTGGCACTTCGGACATCCATCATCGTGGGATTTCCGGGAGAGACACGCGCAAAATTCAATAAACTCCTTTCCTTTATCAAAGAGACGCGGTTTGATCACCTGGGTGTCTTCACCTATTCCAAAGAGGAGGGTACTAAGGCTGCGTCCTACCCTTCACGGATATCGGAAAGGGAAAAAGGGGTGCGGAGACAAAATCTGATGGAAGAGCAGTCGGTTATTTCTTATCAAATCAATCAGGCCCTGATAGGTTTGATCCAGGAAGTCCTCATCGAAGAAAAAAGTGGAATCCCCGATCATCCCTATGTCGGACGGTGCTCAAGGCAGACCCCGGAAATCGACGGCGTTACTTACGTGAAGGGAGAACGTCTGGCTACGGGAAGTCTGGTGCAGTGCAAGATCACAGCGACCACTGAATATGATCTTTTTTCAGAAGTATTAACGTAATATCCTTCATCATCGTTTCTTTTTCACACCGCTCCGATCTGTTCAAAACCATCTTCTTTTGCGAATTGCTGATTTTTCAGTTGACAGTATGTTCAAAATGACATATGTCGTTTTTGGTCAGCATATGGCATGCATGATGTTCGTGCTACACGATTCGCCACGTTTGTTTATAAACACCATTTTTTCACTATGTCTTCTAAATCTCAAGAGCAAACAGAAGCCTTTTGGGAAAAATACATAAGATGTTGAAAGGAGGTAACATGAAAGGCTCCGATGATTACAGTAAAGCTGTAAGCAATCATTATAAACAACTGATGGAGTACTGTAAAATCAACCAGGAACGTTTGGACAGGGAACTCCCACCGCCACGGGAAGACTTAAACGAACTTCTGGCGGAACGCGGCGTAAGCAGGAGGGATTTCATCAAATGGACATCCATCATGACGTCTGCACTGATGCTGCCCCCTATGTTCCGCCCCGCTGTGGCGAAAGCAGCGGAGAATTTCAGCCGCCTTCCTATCGTGTGGCTCCATTTCGCCGAATGCACCGGCTGCAGTGAAGCACTTCTCCGTTCTTCATACCCAAATGTGGCTGACATTCTTCTGGAAACCATTTCCCTTGAATACCACGAAACAATAATGGCTGCCGCGGGCTACCAGGCCGAGCAGAACCTGGAAAAGGCCATTACTGATTTCAAGAAGAAGTTCGTATGCGTGATCGAGGGCGCACTGCCCCGCGGGTTAAATGGAAAATACTTGACCCTTGGTCCAAAGGGCAAGACGGGCATTCAGGTGGCGAAAGAAGTGACTCACAAGGCCGCTGCCACTATTTGCATCGGATCATGCTCCGCTTTTGGAAATATTCAGGCTGCAAGGCCTAATCCCACAGACTCCGCAGGGATCAGCAAGGTGCTTGGAATCTCCACTGTTAATATCGCCGGCTGCCCACCGAATGCCGTTAATTTTGTCGGGACACTTCTTCACTATCTCATGTTTGGCGGCATGCCCCCCCTTGATTCCCTGGGGAGACCCATCTGGGCTTACGGAAAGAGAATCCATGACTTCTGCGAGAGACGACCTCACTATGATGCCGGAGAGTTTGTGGAAGAGTGGGGCGATGACGGAGCGAAGAAAGGCTGGTGCTTATACAACGTCGGTTGTAAAGGACCATATACTTTTGCAAATTGCAGCAAGGTGCGATTTAACGATGGTGTTTCCTGGCCTGTAATGGCCGGTCATGGTTGCATAGGCTGTACGGAACCGGGATTCTGGGACACCATGGCCCCGCTGGAAAAACCGATCCATGAAGCTTCAATCGGGGGCGGAGAACGTACCGTCGACAATATCGGTCTGGTGTTAACCGGTTTGACCGCGGCAGGTGTCGCAGCACATGCGGTTGCCAGTGCAATCCGTCATAAGGGAAAAGATGAGGAGGAGAAACATGACTAAGAGAATCATTATAGATCCCATCACCAGGATTGAAGGACATTTGAGAATAGAGTGTGAAGTCGATGACAGTAACGTAATCAGGGACGCATGGAGCAGCATTACCCTGTGGCGCGGCATCGAGACCATACTGAAAGGTCGGGACCCACGGGATGCGGGACTTATTGTTCAGAGATTCTGTGGAGTCTGCACCTATGTCCATTATGAAGCAAGCACCATGGCCTGCGAAGATGCATTCGGAATCAAGCCGCCGCCCAATGCCCGCATTATCAGAAATCTAATTCAGGGCAGTTGGTATCTGGGCGATCATATCATGCACTTCTATCATCTGCATGGACTCGACTGGGTAGACATTGTGAGCGCCCTTTCGGCAGACCCGAAGAAAGCGGTCGAGCTTGCCAAGAGCTACAGTCCTGATCCTTACAATTGCTCGGAAACACACTACAGGGCCGTTCAGCAGAGACTCACAAAGTTTGTGAAATCAGGCCGCCTCGGACCTTTTGCGAATGCATACTGGGGAAATCCTTCCTACAAGCTTCCACCGGAGGCCAACCTGGTAATTGTCTCCCATTATCTGGATGCCCTTCAGATATCCAAAGTGGCGGCCCAGATGCAGACCATCTTCGGCGGAAAGAACCCCCATCCCCAATCCCTGGTGGTTGGCGGCGTGACCTGTGTGATGGATGCACTGGACGCGCACCGTCTCGGCCAGTTTCTTTTCCGCCTGAAGGAATTGCAGAACTTCATTGAGACTGCCTACATCCCTGACGTACTGCTCGCAGCAGCCTATTACAAAGGTGAAGGCGCTGCCGGAATCGGAGGAGGCGTGAAGAATTACCTGAGTTATGGCGGTTTCCCTCTTGATGACGATATGAATACCTTCCTCTTCCCCAGAGGAGTCGTAAAGAACAGAGACATTTCAAAGCCCCTGAAGCTCGACGAGGAAAAGATAACGGAAGAAGTAACCCATGCCTGGTATAAGGGCACGGAGCCCGCACATCCCTATAAGGGAACGACAGATCCGGAATACACAGGCTATGATGCCAACGGCAATGTTAAGGGAAATGAAAAATATTCCTGGTGCAAGGCGCCAAGATATGACGGGCAGCCCCATGAAGTGGGGCCTCTCGCACGCATGGTTGTCGGTTATGCCGCGGGGAACGAAAAAATCAAGGCCCTCGTTGATTCAACGCTCAAGGCAACGGGTATCCCCGTGTCGGCCCTCTTCTCCACCCTTGGAAGAACGGCAGCACGCTGCATAGAGACCAAATATGTGGCCGACCACATCGAAGGGTGGGTCAATGAACTTATTGCCAATATCAAAAAGGGGGATACACGGACATGGACGCGCTGCGATGTCCCGAGCAAACCTGCCCAAGGGCGTGGTATGACGGAACCGCCAAGAGGAGCTTTAGGCCACTGGATAAGAATTGAGAACAAGGTGATTGCAAATTATCAGGCCGTAGTTCCCTCCACATGGAACTGTTCCCCGAGGGATAAGGCGGGGAAACGAGGCCCCTATGAAGAATCCCTCGTCGGAACGAAACTTGCCAAAGTGGACCAGCCTCTGGAGATCCTGAGAACCATTCATTCATTTGATCCTTGTATGGCCTGCGCCGTTCATATCATCGATCCCAAGACCAATGAAATCAGGAAATTCAGGGTAGCGTAGATGAAAGGGAGGACAATCATGGAAATAAAACCTGTAAAAGAATGGTCTGCGGCAATCATGATCAACCATTGGGCCATGGCGTTATCCATATTTGTCTTGATTGTAACAGGTTTTTATATTGCCGAACCCTGTACAATTTATCAAGGAGAAACCGTGGATAAGTTCTTCGTGGGGAATATAAGATACGTGCATATCCTCTTCGGGATATTCCTTATGTTCATTTTCATATGGAGACTATATCTTGCCTTCTTCTCGAAGTTCCATGCGGACTGGAAGGATTTCTTCGCATGGCTCGATTTCGAATGCACCTGGGACCAGATCAAATTCTATCTCCTCATCAAGAAGGACCCCCCCGAACACTGCTCCTTGTATGGACCCATGCAATCTCTTGCCTACAGCGGTCTTTTTTTCATGATCTTTCTCATTCTCATAACCGGCCTGATTCTCATGGGAGCGGGTTATCATGCGGGGATGACCGCCTTCTTGTACAAGTTCTTAAAACCGGTGGAAAATATGCTGGGAGGATTGGCAATCGTCCGCTACGTTCATCATATCTTCACGTGGCTTTTCATTCTCTTTATCATCGTGCACGTGTATATGGCCTTCTGGTATGACGCCATATTGAAGGAAGGGACAGTCTCTTCCATGATCAGCGGGGTGCTCTTCGAAAGAGAAGGGAAATAAGTCATTCTCTTTTGCTTGACAGAAATTAATTCTTGAATGGGGGAGAAATGGGTATTATCTCCCCCATTGTTATTTAGAGCTCATATGGGAAACAAGGATCGCATCACTATTCTCGGCTTGGGCAACGTTCTTCTTCAGGATGAAGGGTTTGGCGTCCATTTTGTGCGCTGGTTCGAGAATAATTATCGAGTGCCGGAAAACGTCAGGATCGTTGAGGGCGGTACCCTCGGCTATGGACTGCTCGATACGGTATGCAGTTGCGATAGACTTCTCGTTATCGACGTGATAAAAGCAAACGAAGAACCCGGTTCCGTCTACCGTTTTACAAAGGAAGAAGTAGATGCGCATATGCTTGAACCAACTTCGGCCCATGAAGTATCGTTTCATGACGTGCTCTGCAAGGCGGAACTAATCGATGAGTTGCCTGAAGTCATCTTCATCTGCATTGTTCCCTACAAGTACAAAGATATGGGTCTTGAACTGACCCCCTCTATAAGAAAAAAATTCTCCGCCGTAGCGAGGCTTCTTTTAAAAGAGCTTTCTTCACACGGCGTGAAGCCGCTGAAGTTGAACCATGCATGAGCTGTCCCTTATCCGGTCAATTCTGGATATAATCGAAGAATACGCAGAGGAATATCGCTTCAGTAAAGTGAAGTCCATGAAGATTTCGTTCGGACGATTGTCCTGCATTGAACCGCAGTCTCTCGCATTTATCTTCGAAATACAGTCCAGCGGCACGAAAGCAGAAGGGGCAGCTCTTGAATTTGAGATCAGGCCAATCATCATTCATTGCTTTTCCTGCGAGAAAGACGTTGAAGTCGAACAATATGCTGCGGAGTGCCCGCAATGTAAAGGCTCAGAGGTGCTTCTCGCGGGTGGAACTGAAGAGATTCAACTTCTGGAGATAGACGTGGATTAGGAACTGGTAATTATGTGCCTTGGATTTCCGGGAAAAATCATATCTATTGACGAAGACAATATCGCGGTTATAGATATCAGCGGCACGAGGCGGGAAGTCTGTCTTGATATAGTCGATGAGGATGTTTCAATCGGAGACTATGTGATATCTCATGCGGGCTATGCCATTCATAAGATCGATGAGGCGCTCGCCTTGGAAAAGCTGGATCTTTTAAAAGAGATCATAGAAAAAGAGATATATTGATGTGCCGAGAGATTTGGAAGACTCCCCCTTCTGTCATTCCCGTGCAAACGGGAATCCGATATGGCTGACAGTTGTCAAGAAAAAAAACATTTTCCTGTCGCCTTTTTAAGAGTTACGCTATCAGCTTATTTAATCCAGGGTATACGCAGAGACGGGACCTCTTATGCGACGTTTGATCATTCTGATAT
>CAITLA010000226.1 GCA_903893135.1 uncultured Syntrophaceae bacterium
AGTATATCTATCAGAAATTTCACGGGAGCTATGCCTCCTTCACGGCCAATGCTACAAGACCCGATCCGCTCTTCTGAGATCGATGAAATGAACCCAGAAAACTGAAGAATAGCAGTAAAGGAAAAACCAATGCGTAAAGACCCTTATTTCGTTCTCTGGCGCCGGTTATCAGCTTGCTTATATCGTTAGCCAATGTTTCCATTGTATTATAATTATAGATACAGGTTTTGACATGAAGCCCTCCTCTGGCAAGAAGGCGCGTCAATTCATCCTTTGTGTAACCGGGTCTCACATGCCCGTCAATGTCCATCCAGTTTTCTCTTTGCCAGCCAAAAATGTTCCGTGTCAGATGCGGCACATGGACAAGCAAATGGCCGCTCGGTTCAAGGGCTTCGTAAAACATCTTCACAGCACCGAGATCATCATCTAGATGCTCAAGCATATCCGTAGAAATAATCAGATCAAATGCGCCTAATTCGGGAAGTTTCATAGCGTCCATGGTAACAAATTGCACTTTTTTGACTCCCACTTTCTTAGCAATTTCGCTATTGACCCTGTTCTGATCTTCATCCAGATCAATGCCAAGAACTTCAGCGGCGGGAAAACGTCTGGCACAGGCAAGGGTAATCATTCCCCGACCGCATCCCGCATCGGCGATCCTGCGGGGATCGGGAATTTGCTCCAGAAAAGGAAGGATGGTGCGAGCGCGTACACGGAGCCCTAAGATAGGAGCTCCAAAAAGTTTCACATATATTCGTTCCAACGGAGTTAATCCCGGAGTTAGTGCTAATTCTGAACCAAATGGCATTAATGCCCTCCCATACCTTCCATTCTTCTTAACAGTGAGAGCAATACTCCGAGCCCGCGGGCCATCCAGCCGTTACACCAATGGAGAAGGGTGAACCGCTTGCTTAGGAAACGGCCTTTCTGATAGGCAAATTCTCCGTCACCTTTATAAAAATTCTGAAGCCCCCAGGATGCTATGCGAAGAGCCTTCTCCCGGTTGCCGGCGCTGGCAAAGGTCAGAATCCCTTGCGCGGACCCGTGAACGTCATGCGGCATGATCTTGTCGCTCGCCCACTTAGGGGCGCCGTTTGCGAGAAACAGGTTTTCCCCATAGAATTCTAGGCCGCGTTCGTAGTAGTCTCGGAAGCGCTGGTCCCCTGTCGCATTTTCATAATCTAAGTATGCATCCAGAATCATGCCCGTATGATAGTTGTCATGAGCCACCAGGCTCTGCCTGGGATTCGTGGTATAATACCATGCCCCATAGGAAGTTTGAAGGCGAGATACGAAAGACAGGAGTTTCCGTGCCTGATCCAAAAGGAACGTCTCACCCGTCAATGTTCCTACTTGAGCAACAAATGCTGCAGACTGAGCGTTAATATTTATGACGGCAAAATCTGTTTTCATCTTTGGCACGTATGATATACATTTTTCCTCGGCAGTTTCGTACAACACATCTAAATCATGTAAAATAAAATCAACGGCACTTCGGGCAGTCGTGAGATAATCTTCCGTATGAAAAGAGCGAAAGCCGTGTAAAAGAGCACCCCCGGCAATAACAGTAATATAGCAATTGGGATAACCTGGTGGCTGGTAAAAACGCGTACTCTGCCAGGGGTGATGATAGCCCCAGCAACTGCCATGATATTTTCCTTTGTCTGCCGAAGTATTTTCTATTAACCACCGCAGACAACTTTCAGCTCTTTCCTGGAAAGGCTGGGTGAGGTTCGTGGAAAGCATGTCTAAATTTGCACGGGCGAATAATGCCATGCCTTCCGGATTAATGCCTTTCTTCACAAAAAAGATGGGCCGCAGATTCATGGGCGCCCGCATGATAACTTGCGTCCAAAGCAGGCGTAGCGGCCAGAAATCGAAAGACAAGGCACGAACCAAAGGACTGCGGAGACCGTCAAATTTGGAGTAGCCCATATAACCTAAAAGATGATCCCGGTCTAAGGTGGCTGAAAGAATTCTCTCAATTTCCCTGATATCAATCATTGATGATAAACCATAGATGGTAACATAATATTTTCTCGAACATGATGCAAGGATAGTAAGAACTACAGGAACCCAAGTATTTTGACCGCCCTTGTCGGCTATGGACATCGTTTCTTCGTGAGTCCGGAACCGGAAGCCACTCTGCTAAAATGATCGGACGTCCTGTAATCATTTTTTGCCTTGAAGGCTTCTGACAGCAAGGAATAAGCCTTTAAGGTGTCTCCGCCCAATATTATTGCCCTTTGAACTTCTTTGATGGCTGCGTCGGGATGTCCTCTGAGCAAGTAAATAATACCAAGATTGACATGGAAGAAGGCATTATCCTGCTTGAAAGATATCGCTTTTTTCATCACTATTTCAGCTTCTGCCGGCTTTTTTTTCTGCATTAGTAATATTGCCTTACTGTTGTATAGATCAGTATTATAAGGAAGACCCTCCAAGGCTTTTTCGACAAAGACAAGCGCTGTTTCGGCATCGCCGCTTAAGAGATAATAGTCCCCCAACAACTGATATATCTTGAATTTTACTCTGGTATCCCATGATGGAGGGGATTCAAGTGCTTTCATCAATTCCACAAACGCATCCGGGAAACGGCCAGCTCTCAACAGAGCTGCTCCCAGATTGCCATGAACTATCTCAAGATCAGGTACTTTTCGAGCATTGTCGCTCCAAAGACTTATATCATCTTTTAGAATATTATTCTGAATAAAGACCGTCACCCCCATGATAATTATGATTGCCACAGTTGCCGACGATAGAACGACAATCATCCTTTTTCTCTTCTCAAAGTAGCTCAGGGCATAAACGATGAGAATGGACAGAGGGACGAAAAAAAGCATGGCGGGGAGGTAATTC
>CAITLA010000227.1 GCA_903893135.1 uncultured Syntrophaceae bacterium
ATTTGACCGGAATTAATCAACTTGACAGGCCGAAGCGTCCACGGCTTGGAATGAGGGCCATAAACATTCGTGGGCCGTATTACCACGACGGGCAGTTTTCTCTCCCGGTGATATGCCCATACGATTTCCTCAGAGGCGATTTTTGTGTCGCAGTAGAGATTGCCGCAAGGCTCATAGGCAGTGTTTTCATCTGCTCCGTCCGGAGGATTGAGTCCGTATACGGCTACACTGCTCATGTGAATGAATTTCTTGGCACCTGCTTGAACGGCAGCCTTAAGGATGTTCTCCGTCCCTTCGACATTTACTTGATAGAATTTTTTCTTGACGCCTGTCATACGGACCAAAGCGGCGCAGTGAAACACAAGATCGCACCCCTCGATGGCCTTACGTAGAGATTGCGGATCGAGAAGATCCCCCTCAACAATTTTCAGGGGCAACTTCTCCAGACGCTTCGCTTTCCTGGGGTTGCGCACCAGAGCGCGAACACGGACGCCTTCTTCAGTCGCCAATCTTTCCGCCAGCCGACCGCCGATGAAGCCCGAGGCGCCTGTCACCAAAGCAGACAAACCACGAATTTCCATTACTCCTCCCAAATAATTCTTTTCTTCAATTCCACATCTCACCCATGTGACTCATCCCAGTTCCTTCCCGAAGCGATATCCACCTTGAGAGGCACTTTCAGTTTGATTACCTCTTCCATCTCTTTCTTGACCAGGGCCATTACTTCTTCCTTCTCATTGGAATGAGCTTCAAAGACCAGTTCATCGTGGACCTGCATGATCATACTTGCCCTGAGGCGCCTCTTCACAATCAGGTTTGAGATATTGATCATGGCCACTTTAATAAGATCGGCCGCCGTTCCCTGAATCGGTGTGTTGATTGCCATGCGCTCGGCGAACTGCCTCACAGGGGCATTGCTGCTGTTTATCTCAGTAAGATAGCGGCGTCGGTTGAGAAGCGTGCTAACGAACCCGTCTTTCCGTGCATTAGCGATGATTGTATCGAGAAAGGCTCTCACCTCCCGATACTTGTTGAAATATTCGTCGATATAAGCCTGAGCTGTCTTCTGCGGCACATTAAGTTCCTTGGATAGACCGAAGGCGCTCATACCGTAGAGGATGCCGAAATTGATAACCTTGGCCTGCCGTCTCATTTCCACCGTCACTATTTCCGGGAAGACGCCGAAGATATTCGCCGCTGTTGCGGTATGGATATCAGCATCATCCATGAAGGCGTCGATCAAGACTTTGTCATCGGAGAGGTGTGCAAGTATGCGGAGTTCGATCTGAGAGTAATCGGCGGAGACAATCTCCCAGCCGTCCGGCGCAATGAAGGCCTGCCTGATTCTTTTTCCCTCCGGTGTTCTGATGGGGATATTCTGCAAGTTGGGATTGCTGCTGGAAAGCCTGCCCGTGGCGGTCACCGTCTGGTTGTAAGATGTGTGGATGCGGCCGGTGTCCTGGTTGATTAGTGATGGCAGGGCATCGATATAGGTCGATCTCAGCTTCGCCATGGTCCGGTATGACAGGATTTCTGCGGGCAGTTCGTGGCTCCGGGCGAGGTTGGTTAAAACTTCAATGTCCGTCGAATGTCCCTCTTTCGTTTTCCTCCCTTTAGGGAGACCGAGCTTTTCGAAGAGAACCACCTGGAGCTGTTTCGGCGAACTGATATTGAATTTTTCTCCTGCCAACTGGTAGATCTTTTCTTCAGTAAGAGACATCAGTTGCTCGATCTCTCTCGACATCGCCGTGAGGAGCTTTGTATCAACGAGGACACCTTTTTTCTCCATGACGGCAAGAACGGAAATGAGAGGCATCTCCACCTCATAGTAAAGGTCTTTGAATCCTTCTTCTGCAATTTTCTCATGCAGGGCTGCGGCAAGTACCAAGACGGCATCGGCCCTCCGGCACGCGTAATCCCTGACCTTCTCAACAGGGATAACGCTGAAAGGAACAGCCTTGGCGCCGCTCCCGATTAAATCCTTTGGATGCGTAATCTGCCTGCCCAGGTGATCCCTGACTACATCTGCCAGCTCGAAGTTGTGCTTTGACGGATTCAGTATGTAGGGGGCCACCATTGTGTCGCACCCAAGACCTTGCAGATCCACGCCTCTTCTGGCCAGGATGATCATGGCATTCTTCATGTCGTGACCGTGCTTCTTGATGCCTTGACTGGAAAGGGAGGGTGTCAGGCCTTTCAGGACATCGCGTGATTTGAGCTGCTGCGGAACACCCATGTATGCGTGGGAAAGCGGGATGTAGAAGGCTTCTGCCGGAGACATGCAGATAGAGATACCGACAATATCGGCAAGCATAGGTGCATCCATACTCGCGACAATATCAAAAGCAAATTCTTTCACATTCACGAGCCGTTCAATCAAGGCCGCGAATTCAGCTTCCGTGAGGAGGAGACCATATTGCCCTTTGATTGATTCATCTTTGATTTTCAGTTCCTGAAGGAGCGATGAGAATTCAAATTCCTTGAACAGGGGCTGCAATACCTCATTGTCAGGCCCTGAATAGCGGGCACTTTCAAGGTCAAGATCAAAGTCCGCGTCCGTCTTGATTTTGGCGAGACTGTGGCTCATTCTGGCCTGGTCGGCGAATGAACGCAAACTTTCGCGGGTCTTCGGGTTTCGCACCTTATCGATGTTTTGAAGAACTCCCTCCACGGATCCGAATTCCTCAATCAGGCGCTGTGCGGTCTTCGGACCAATGCCGGGAACGCCCGGGATGTTATCCGATTGATCACCCGTGAGGCCAAGAATCTCTATCACTTTCTCAGGGCCGACGCCGAATCGTTCCTTGACGGCTTCCACGTCGTAGGTCTTGTTCTTCATGGTATCGATCATCATGATATTATCGGAAACAAGTTGCATCATGTCTTTGTCGCCTGAGACGATGACCGTCTTGATATTTTTATCCGCGTACTTTCTGGCCAGAGTCCCGATAATGTCGTCCGCCTCCAGTCCCTGTCTTTCCAGGACTGGTATGGAAAAGCCGTGAAGAATGTCCTTGATGTAAGGTATCTGCAGTATCAGGTCATCGGGCGTGGGCCTTCTCGTGGCCTTGTACGCCTCGAAGGCCTCATGGCGGAAGGTGGGGCCCTTGACGTCGAAGACAACGGCGATGTACTCCGGCTTCCAGTCCCGCAGCAACTTCAGGAGCATCGTGGTAAAACCATAGATGGCATTGGTGGGGAAACCTTTGGAATTGGACAATTCTCTGATTGCATAATAGGCGCGATAGACATAATTGCTGCCATCAATTAAGAACAGGGTAGGTTTTTCAGCTTCTTCTGTCATCGCGTACTTTCATTCATTACTATTCCCCACTTTGTAAAAGGGGGGCAGGGGGGATTTAAGCTCACTCGCTCACAATTCAAACGTCGCATCGATCTTGAAAATCTGTGTGGCAGTCATGCTGATGACATCCGTTACGCCCGTTTTGTCGCGTATTTCGCCAAGGGATTTCTTCAGCGTCTCCTCATCTGAGGCAATGAAAGTGAACCAGACATTGTATTCATGGCTTCTTCGGTAATTGTGCGTGACGCCGGCATAGGAGTTTACAACCGCGACGAACTTTTTCAATTTTTCTTTGGGAACCTTGGCGGCGCACAGGGTGCTCGCATAGCCCATCTTTTTGGAATCAAAGACCGCCCCGATCCGGCGGATGATTCCTTCTTCCTTTAAATTCTTGATACGCTTAAGAACCTCATCCTCACTAAGGCGTACCTTATCGGCTACTGCCTTAAAGGGTTCTTCAACTACAGGGAAGTCCTTCTGGATGACATTCAAAATTTGTTTGTCGATGCTATCCATTATCTTTTCGGTTCATAGATACAGAATGGTTCGGGGGCTAAGTAATCTCCTGTAATCTCATAGGCCCGCGCGCGGCAGCCGCCGCAGACTTTGATGAATTCACAATGGCCGCATTTGCCTTTGTATTTGTTCAAATCACGGAGGTCTCCAAATATCGGGGAGCTGTTCCAGATGTCCTCGAATCCCTTTTCTCTGATCCGGCCGCAATCGACCTCCAGATAGCCGCAGGGCTGCACCTGTCCTGTATGAGAGATGAAGCAGAAGGAGCTTCCACCCAGACAACCGCGCGTCAATGTATGCAAAGGATTTCCTGACCTCTGACCCCTCATTCCTGATCCCTCATCCCTGACCCCTTTCCCCTGTCGTCTCTGCTTCAGGATGCGGTAATAATGGGGCGCGCATGTAGCCTTTAGTTGTATCGGGCAATTGAGGCTTGCCTCGTAGAACCAGTTGAGTGTTTTTTCGTAATCTGCGGGAGATATGGCCTGCTCAGCCATCTCTTTTCCGCGGCCGGTGGGAACGAGGAGAAAGATATGGTGTGCGGCAGCGCCTAATCTGATGGCCAGACCCATGATACCGGGGAGTTGATCTAGATTGGCTTTAGTTATAGTCGTGTTGATCTGGAATTCCATGCCGGCTTTTTTCATTGCTTCAATTCCGGCCAGCGCTCCGTTAAAGGCGCCAGCCACCGTACGAAAGGCATCGTGACTTTCTGCATTCATGCCGTCGATGCTGACGCTGACGCGCTTAATGCCCGCTCTGAGCATGTTTCCGGAAATCTGTTCTGTGACCAAGGTTCCGTTGGTAGCGAGAACCATACGGAGTCCTTTCTTGTCTCCGTAGGCGGCAATGTCAAATATGTCGGGACGGAGGAGCGGTTCCCCGCCGGTCAGGATGATCACGGGTTTGCTTACGGCTGCAATCGCGTCCAGGAGACGCAATCCCTCGGCTGTCGTGAGTTCACCGGCATAAGGGCCGTATTTGGCCGATGCCCGGCAGTGGACGCAGGCGAGGTTACAACTCCTGGTCACTTCCCAGGCAACCATGCGCAACTCATGGGGGAGCAGGGGGAGACGGTTGGTCTTACTTGCCATTTCTTAAAATCTTTGCTGCCTCCGTGGCAAAATAGGTGATGATGATATCCGCGCCGGCCCTCTTGATGGAGGTGAGCGCTTCCATCATCGCCTTCTCTCCGTCCATCCAGCCAAGTTTGGCCGCTGCCTTGATCATGGAGAACTCGCCGCTCACATTGTAGGCCGCAATGGGCAGGTCGAACTCCTCCCGTGCGCGGCGGATGATATCGAGGTAGGGCAGGGCGGGTTTGACCATAATTATATCGGCTCCTTCTTCAACATCGAGGCTTATCTCGCGGATAGCCTCATCTCCGTTGGCCGGATCCATCTGGTAGGCCTTGCGGTCACCGAATTGTGGGGCGCTTTCAGCGGCCTCACGGAAAGGGCCGTAGAAGCAGGAGGCATATTTGGCGGAGTAGGCCATGATCGGCAAGTTCTCGAAACCGGCTTCATCCAGGGCTTCCCGGATGGCGCCGACCTGGCCGTCCATCATGGCAGACGGGGCAACCATGTCCGCACCTGACTTTGCGTGAGACACGGCAGTTTCCGCTATGACTTCGAGCGACGCGTCGTTGTCCACTTCGCCCTTCTCGACCATCCCGCAGTGACCATGGCTCGTGTATTCGCAGAGGCACACATCGGTAATGACGATAACGTCGGGAACTTTGTCTTTGATTCTTCTGACTGCCTGCTGAACAATGCCGTCTTTCATGAAGGCCCCGGATGCCACCTCGTCCTTTTTCTCCGGGATGCCGAAGAGGAGGACGGCAGGGATACCCAGGTCTTTCGCCTTCTGCACTTCTATTACCAAATGGTCAACGGACATCTGAAAATTTCCGGGCATAGAACTGATCGGTTTTTTCACATCCTTTCCGAAGGTCGCAAAAAGAGGATAAACGAAATTATCGACGGATAGCTTCGTCTCCCGTATCATCCTCCGGAAATTCTCGTTTTTTCTCAACCGCCGCGGTCGGTAAGCAGGAAAATACATGATTTATTCCAACCCTCCTTTTATTGCGTTCATACTTTTTTGCTGAAATATTTCGTCAGTGTTTCGACCAGGCCCGGTATGGTATATCGTTCCTGGATTATGTCCACGGGAAGGCCGGCCTTCTTGACGGCTGCGGCTGTGACCGGTCCGATACAGGCGATCTTGACTCCCTTCGGTGTCACATAATCACGTCCCATTATTTCCATGAAATTCTCAACCGTCGAAGGGCTGGTAAATGTGATGACGTCCACCTTCCCCTCGTTCATCAATGATGCAAGCTCCGCTTTATCTTTTCCCGAATTTACTGTTCGATATGCTGTTACCACATCGACCTTTGTCCCAAGTTTCGCAAGTCCTTCAGGAATGACATCGCGAGCCGTTTCGGCTCTGGGGAGCAGTATCCTGCTTCTCCTCAAATTGATCTTCTCAAACGCCTTGACCACCCCCTCGGAAATGAACTCGTCAGGCACAAGATCAACCCGGATGCCTAAATGTTCAAGCTGGGCCGCTGTAGCCGGCCCGATGGTGCAAATCCGGAGTCTTTTGAGATCCCGGATATCTCGTCCGAGTTCTTTCAGACGCCTCAAAAAGAAGACCACGCCGTTGGCGCTGGTGAAGATGATCCACTGATATGCCGAGAGTTCAGCGATGGCCTGGTCGAGACCATCGTAACTGACAGGAGGGACAATTTTGATTGTCGGGAAATTTATCACCCGTGCGCCCTCTGCATGGAGAAGGCTTGTGAATTCTTCGGACTGAGCCTCGGGTCTCGTGATGACGATGCCTTTGCCGAAGAGCGGCTTTGTCTCATACCAGTTCAGCACGCTCCGAAGATCGACGACGCTCCCCACCACCAAAATAGCCGGAGGAGAAAATTGTTTTTCCTCCGCTTTCCCGGCAATGTCGCTGATGGTTCCTGTCAGGGTCTCCTGATTTTCCGTCGTCCCCCATCGGATAAGGGCGGTGGGGGTATCCGCGTGCTTGCCATGAACCATCAGATTGGCCGTAATCCGGCCGAGATTCTTGACACCCATGAGAAATACAATAGTGCCGATTCCCGCCAGACACTTCCAATCGATATCGCTTTCTTCTTTTGTCGCGTCCTCATGGCCTGTCACAAAGGCGACTGTGGACGTATGGCCGCGATGCGTGAGCGGGATGCCCGCATACGCCGGGACCGCAGCGGCGGACGTTACACCCGGAACTACCTCAAAGGGGATGCCGGACTGCGCCAGGATTTCCGCCTCTTCCCCGCCGCGCCCAAAGATGAACGGGTCTCCGCCCTTGACTCTCGCGACAATATTTCCCTGCCTCGCCTCTTCAAGGAGGAGTCGATTTATTTCATCCTGCGGAAGGGTATGCTCTCCCCCTTTTTTCCCCGCGTAGATCAGGCGCGCAGACTCCTTCGCCTGATGAACGATCTCCTCGCTCACAAGGTAGTCGTAGATGATGACATCAGCTTCCTTGAGGCATCTCAAGCCCTTTATCGTAAACAGTCCGGGGTCTCCCGGACCGGCCCCGATGATATAAACTTTACCCTTGTTCGCCACAGAAAAGCCCCTTTCTGTAAACATCATCAAGTATCGCCTGTCCGCCATTCGACAGGATTCTTTCCGCGAGTGATGTCCCCAAAACCTCGGCGTCTTCGCTCACGCCTCTTACTTCATCTCTTATCATCTCTCTGCCGTCAAGACTTCCCAGCAGTCCCGTAACGGTCAGGTCGTTGCTTTCCTTAACCCCGTAGGCAGCCACGGGCAATTGACATCCCCCGCCCAGTCTCTTCAGAAATGCCCGCTCGGCGCTCACCTCTACCCATGTACGGGCATGATTGATAAATGAGACGGCGCGGCGGACGGCTTCATCGTTGGTTCTCAATTCTATACCGAGCGCGCCTTGGCCTACGGCGGGAAGCATTATTTCCACCGGTATGACCTGGGTGATGCGGTCCGCCCATCCCATCCGCTTCAGCCCCGCTGCCGCCACAATGATGCCGTCGAGGCCGTCCGTTTGAATCTTTCTTATGCGTGTGTCGAGGTTGCCGCGCAGAGGAACGAGTTCGATCTCTGGAAAAAGGTGAAGGAGCTGGAAGCCCCTCCTCAGGGAACCCGTGCCGATGCGGGCGCCGACCGGCATATCCTCGAGCCTTCTTTGGTCTTTCGAGATCAGCACGTCTCGCGGGTCTTCCCTTTCCGACATTACGCCGATCTCCAGACCATCCGGGAGATCCATGGGCACGTCCTTCATGCGATGGACGGCGATATCAATTTCATCCAGAAGGAGGGCATCCTCGATCTCTTTCACAAAGAGTCCCTTTCCACCCACTTTCGCCAGAGGCACGTCCTGCAGGATATCTCCCTTTGTCTTGATCACTACAGTTTCGACGGCCACCGCGGGTGTCTCTCTCCTCAACCTCTCTGCAACCCAATTGGTCTGCGTCAGTGCGAGAAGGCTTCCCCGTGTTCCGATTCTCAGTATGCTTCTAATGTGCCTGTCTCCTCATTTATCATCCAGTGCGAACAGCCTTCTGATGGCTGCGACGTAAGGCAGCGCGCTGTTATCCTTGCTTTCCTCCTTCAGTCCGACAATCGGATCGTGAAGCACCTTGTTGATAATGGAATTCGCCATGATTTCTATATTTCTTTTTTCATCTTCCGTCAGATTTTCCATCCAGGTTGAGGATTTTGCAATCTCTCCTCTAATGATGCCATCCATTTTTTCCCGGAGTGAGATGATCGTCGGCACTACTTCCAGGGCGCTGTACCATTCCAGATACTTTGTCACCTCTTCGTCTATAATGGCTTCCGCCTTCTCGGCCTCTTTCTTCCGGCTTTTCAGGTTGCTGTCCACAATATCCTGAAGGTCGTCGATATTGTACAGGTACACATTATCGATCTCCCCCACCGCGGGGTCAATATCTCTGGGCACGGCAATGTCGATAAGAAAGAGGAGACGGTTCTTGCGCCTGCGGATGGCCGCTTCGATCATAGATGGCGTAAGCACGTAGCCGGGCGCTCCTGTCGAGGTTATTACAATATCAACATCGCGTAGTTTTTCCGGGAGCATATCAAACTCTATGGCGGTGCCATGAAAATCTTCGGCCATCTTCACTGCCCGGGCATATGTTCTATTGGCGATGAACATCTTTCCCACCCTGCGGCTGATAAGGTGTTTTGCCGCAAGCTCCGACATTTCCCCGGCTCCTACGAGAAGAACATTCCTCCCCTCAAGAACGCCGAATATTTTCTTTGCGAGCTCCACGGCGGCGAAACTGACGGACACGGCATTGTTGGCAATACCCGTTTCGCTTCTCACCCTCTTTGCCACCCTAAAAGCGTGATGGAGAATCTTGTTCAGTATTACACCGGTTGCGTTATGCTCAACGGCTGTGCGGAACGCATCCTTGATCTGCCCTAAAATCTGCGGCTCTCCCATGACCATGGAGTCTATGCTCGAAGTCACGCGGAACAGATGGCGCACCGCTTCATGGTCAAAGTGCAGATAAAGGCATTTGTTCATCTCTTCTGCGGACAGATTGCCGTGATGAAAAATAAAAGCCCTCAGCCTCTCCACAGCGCTTTCACTGTCTGCGGCATTTGCCAGGACCTCTACGCGGTTGCAGGTGGCAAGATACAGCCCTTCCTTTATTTCCGGGATGTTCATTATTTCCGTGAGATGGTTGATATCGTCCCCGCAGGATAGAGAAAGGCGCTCCCTGATTTCGAGGGGGGCAGTTTTATGGTTCATGCCGATAAGAATGATATTCATGGTGTTATATGAATCTATGAGCAGTTACAAAGAAGAGGCTGACCAACACAAGCGAAATCAAGAGTGCAGCAAATGCCAGCAGCGTGAAAAGCGCCGCCTTATGTCCTTTCCAGCCCATGGCGAGTCTTTGATGCAGCAGTACTGCATAAGCAAACCACGCCGCCAGCGTCCATGTCTGTTTGGGGTCCCATTGCCAGAGGCTGCCCCAGACGCTTCTCGCCCATATGGAACCCACCAGGATGCCGAGAGTGAGCAGCGAAAACCCCAGCATGAGGCACATATGATTAATCCTGTCCATGTCTGTAAGTGAAGGCAGTACCTTGCTGAAGCTGCTCACCTTCTTATTCTTTAGTAAACCTTCCTGGATGAGATACATAGCGCCCGCGCAGGTGGCCAGAGCAAAAAGGGCCTCTCCCGTTACGGAGAGTATCACGTGAACCGGCACCAGGTTGCTCTGGAGTGCAACGGGAATGGAAACATATCCTCCCAGGTCTTTCGAAGCAGCGATCATGAGCAGAAAAGTCACGGGAGAGACGAAGGCGCCCAATACCCTGGTTTTCGTCTTCAATTGGAAGGCAAGATAAATGCCGGTCATGGCCCAGGCAAAAAAGGAAATGGTCTCATGGAAGCTGATCACAGGATTCTGACCGGTTTTGATAAATCTGAATGCGAAAAACAAGGTATGGAAAGCAAAGGCTGAAGATAAAACCCATGTGGAAACTCTGGCTACTAGGACCCTTCTGATATACAGGGAGACTAAGTATCCTAAGGCGCTTAGAAGGTAAACAACAAGAGCCACCCTGAAAAAAATGATATCCATCAATCACCAACTGTTATATTTTCACCGGTAATGTCGTAAATGATTTTTTTTACCTTTTCCCAGCTCTTATCTCTTATGTGCTTCAGGATGTCTGAATGTACGACCGATTCAAACAGGCGCCTGTTCTCGTCGGAGGAACGCCCCTTCACAACTAACTTTTCTCTCAGTTGTCCCATCACCTCAAGGAGGGTTTGATATTCCGTCCCGAAGTGCTGTTCCATCTCTTCCCTCAATTTCTTCGCCAGGGCCGGGCTTTTTCCTCCGGTGGATATGGCGATCAAAAGGTCTCCCTGCTTGAGGAGGGACGGGAGGACAAAATCACATTTGTCGGGGTCATCCACAATATTGACGAGTATCCCCTTATCTCTCCCATCGCGGGAGATCTCCGCGTTGACGTCATCCCGGTCCGTGGCGCCGATTACCAGGAAGGCATCATCCATAAAGGCCTTGTCATAATCGGCATCGATGTGATTTATTCTGCCTTCTTTTTTCATCGTTTCAAGGCCGGGTGTCAGCGCCTTACCAATAACGACGACGCTGGCCCCGGAGTCAAGAAGCCGCTCCACTTTCCTCTCGGCGACATCGCCTCCGCCCACGACTACGCATCTTCTATCTGTGATATCCAGAAATAACGGGTAATATTTCACTGCCATTCCTTCCCAGCGACTCCCCCTTTGCAAAGGGGGATTGAGGGGGATTTTGCAATGGGTTCGCTTAAATCCCCCCTGCGCCCCCCTTTCAAAAAGAGGGGCAGCAAGAGACAGATTCTGTTTTTGGACTAAGACGAAAGAATCAATTGCAAGCTATCACGAAGACCCCTAAAATTCAAGCTGCTTGAAATATCATCGAAAAGAGGATATAGATAGATATCTAATCGTTTCAGGTCAGGGAGGGACGAAAATGCCAGAACTAACCGGGCTAACCGGAGAAAAAAAGGGACAATGGCTGAAGATCGAACTGTCCGTATCACCGCTGCTGATCGATGCATTGTCGAACTTCCTTACTGAAATAGGCATCCCGGGAGCATTTCAGGAAGAACTGGCGTCCCAGTCCCCGGGAGACTTTGGGCTGTCTGAAACGAGAGAGGTACTTAAAGCGTATTTACCCTTTGATGGGCGGTTGGAAGACCGTATCGCTTCCCTGAAGACATATTTAGACAGCGTCTCCGGGCTCTTCCCAGGGATGGAGGAACCCCGCCTTTCCATGGAAATAGTTGCAGATCAGGATTGGGGGGAAGAATGGAAGAAATATTTCAAGCCCCTGCGAGTGAGCAAGAACATTGTTATCAAACCGACCTGGGAGAGATACACCCCCGCAGGCCGGGACATTGTCATCGAGATAGACCCCGGGATGGCATTCGGAACGGGTCAGCATGCTTCGACGAGGATGTGTCTGGAAGCGATTGAGGACATCCTTCTGAAAGACAGGGGCATCAAGAAGTGGAGGGTTCTCGACATCGGGACAGGTACAGGTATCTTGGGCATCTCCTGTGCAAAGCTGGGTGCGGAAAGAGTGGTATGTGTCGACATCGATAAGAAGGCTGCTTCCATTGCCCGCGAGAATGCGATGATCAATAACGTGGCAGACAGAGTGGAAATCATCAATCGCGATGTCAATACCATTAATGAGCCATTTGATCTTATCGTCGCCAACCTCACGGCCAAGATACTGATACGTCTCCGCGACCACTTAATGTCCTTGATTGAAAAAGATGGTTATCTGGTGATTTCAGGCATCGTTGATCAGAATAAAACTGATATTGAATCGCATTTCTTGAAGGGCACATTTGCAATTCACCAGATCATCACGGAAAAGGAATGGGTTTGCTACGTTTTTCAAAGAAAAGGAAATCAACCTTGAGTGCCGCAAAAGAGCTTTTGGCATTATAATGCGGTCCAACCTTCTACCCAATTTCCCATTGTTTTGTGAGGGAATAAACCTTGACAGTGCCGAGAATATATTTCCCCGGGATTATGGGGAAGGGCGAGCCATTTGAACTTGGAGGAGAGAACCTCAGGTATGTTAAGTCCGTCCTCAGGATGAAGAAGGGAGACCATCTGATTATTTTTGACGGCGCCGGATGGGAATACGAAACTGTGATAAAAAACTTCTCCGCCGATGGCATCAACGTAGAGGTCTTGGGAAAGAATAGGATAGAGGACGATGCTCCAAGAATTACCGTTCTTCAGGCCCTCCCCAAGGCGAACAAGATGGATTCCATAATCCGGAAGGCGACGGAATTAGGCGCTCACAGGATCATCCCCTTTCGGTCGGCAAGATCCGTTCCGCAATTAACGACGGACAAAGCCCGTGTCAGGGTATCGCGGTGGCGAAGTATAGCCACCGAGGCGGCCAGACAGTGCGGGAGAGCCGATATACCGGAAGTTAACGACATGCTATCCTTTGAAGAGATGCTTGCATCTGCGGAAGGGGGGGCGCTGAAGATTGTTTTCTGGGAAGAAGAATCTGAAAGAGGCATAAAAAAACTATTGCGTGACAATAGATATGAAGGAGAGAAAGACATCACCGTCATGATAGGCCCGGAGGGGGGATTATCAAGAGAGGAAGTGGAGAGCGCCGTGAAAAGGGGATTCATATCTGTGAGTCTGGGCAGGAATGTATTGAAGGTGGAGACGGCTGCTGTCACTATTCTTTCCATCATTCAGTATGAATTGGGTATCTTTGGAGGAGAGCCGGAAGGGGGTAAGCTGTAGTGGTGGAAGATCGTTACGGTGGCTTCTGGCGAAGAGCGATGGCGTTTTCCATCGACAAGATTATTCTCTTTTTCACTTCGCTCTTCATCCTGTTCGTAGGCGTGCTGGCATTGAATATCAGCTTTCTGACTCACTACCGCGATATGTTGCCGGAGAGATTTGCAGAAGTGACCATCACCTTTGTGTTTATTTACCTGCTTATGACCGTCTTTATAAGTATGTTTTATTTTACATATTTTCACGGCGCCGCTGGGCAGACGCCCGGGAAGATGATCTTTGGCCTCAAAATGGTTCAGTCAACAGGAGAACAAATGACCTTCGGTCTCGCTTTTCTCAGATGGGTGGGATATATCATCTCGGCCGTTGTCTTTTACCTCGGGTTTGTCTGGATCGCATTTGATGCGAAGAAACAGAGCTGGCATGACAAGATAGCGGGGACAGTTGTCATCCGTGTCAAGAATATCGTTGATGGGCCGGCATATACGCCCGATGAAAAAGGCCTTGACAAGGAAGGGGATTTTTTATAGACGAGACTTCCACTCAATGACATAGCAAGCTGGGAGGGTCGGTAGCTCAGTCGGTAGAGCACTGGACTGAAAATCCAGGTGTCGGCAGTTCAATTCTGCCCTGACCCACCATTGAAATGAAGGGGGTTAACCAATCATGGTTAGCCCCTTCTTATTTTTGTATGAGAAATGTTTTTTTCCTGTCAAGGCGTTTCGCCTGCCCCCCTATAAAAGGCTCTTCGGTAGCTGCTCGGGAGACGGCTTCGATGGCAATTGCTGTCACGGCAGCTCCATAGTCAAGGTCAATGTTGGTCATCGTATCATGGCTATCATGATATCCGTGACGGCTGATGTCATAATTCTCCATGAAAAGAACTACCGGTATACCTGCATCAGAGAAGATCTGGGCATCTGTATTATAAAGCGTACTCTTGGGATCACGAGGTAAACGAATTTCACCATCAAGTTTCAGATGTAACGCAATTTTCGGGACCGTCTTTTCATCAGAACTTCGCTTTCCTCGAGTACATCTGCGACGGGACGGCCTCATATTCCAAATATCAGTAGAGGCGTTCCATATTTCATTGGCCATATGGGCTTGATAAGCCAACCATAACGACTCCTCTCCCATTCCGGGAGATATTTGAAATTTGTCACGTTCACTATCATTGTTATGTGCAACCATATCAAGAATGAACGCGCCCTGAATTTGAACATCGGAGAGATCTTTTTCTTTATCCTTTGATAAGCGTAATTTCAGTGTACCCTCTATAAGGTGTTGGCAGAGATTGCGTGCTCCGAGACAGTCTGATGGGAATTCCTCACCGGTCAGATGGATAAGCCAGATGTCGCAACCGAGCTTTCCCTCCTTGCTGAGTTCGCAAAAGATCGGAGCAGCACGCATCAGCGCAGCGGTTGCGGAGTGGTTATCATCTGCCCCGGCCGACGCAAGACGCGCGCCGGAACCACCTTGCTCCTTATAATAAATATCTTCCATGTATGCCGTGTCATAATGATCCGCCATGATAACCGCCCGATGGCGATCACGTCCTGGAACCACCATTAGGAGATTTCGTTCCTCAAGCCGCCCCAACTGGTCATTTGCCCAACCTCCCCACCAGTCAAAGTCAAAATCAGTTTTCCATCGGAAAGGTAGGTCTCCCACCAGTGCCTTTCCCTGCATTCCGCATTCAGCGACGACCCGCCTATAGTAGGTAAGCAAGTAATTCCCAAGCCCTTCCAGGTCTCGATGATGATGCTTCAACATCCTTTGAGTCACAGTGTCCAGGATGCAGTCAGAATTGGCTGTATTCGTATATTCACCGGTCGATAGATGAAGGATATCCTTCCAATATCGCGCTTCAAAAGAACGAACAGCAGTACAGCCAAAAGTCAGCGAGGCCGGCAGTCTTTTTCTTCCCGAAATTGGCAGAATCGGCTTTTTGTGTTCGATCTGATCATGTAATTGATTGGCAAGCATTTGACCTTTTTCTTTATTGCCCGCAATCTCCGGCAAAGATTCGAGCCATGCATCAAGGGTCATATTTTCCGGCAGCATCAATATCTGTCTTGCAAAAGTGCAAGGAAGCTTTCTATTGCCGATGAGTTCGTGCGCTTCCAACAGATTCAGCGCTCTTGTAACTGTTTTCCGCTCATGTTTTTTATCTTTGAAAAGTTCAATGACGGCCATATGCGCGTTTCGTCTGTAAAGGCTCGGCCAGAGTTCGATTGGATGATCTAAATCAACACGCTGCTTTGCGTTATAGGCAGTAAGATATCCCATAAGAGTGTCATGTAACACGGCTGGCTTATCCCTATTGTGGGGCACGTAGGCTATGAGAGGGCGATGCCAGTAGACTTGGTATGATCCTATGCACATCGGTGGATATTGAAATCTGTATCCGAACAGACCACCTTGATTGACTGTCTTGATGGCAGCATTAATTTCGGCTCTCGTAGCGTCTGGGCCATCGAGCAATAGCTGATAGTCCTGAGTCCAGATCTGGCTGTTGCGCGCCATGGGTTTGCCATACAGATCCAGGTCTTTTGGATTCGTGCTGAAAAGCACGTTGGCGATATGATCCTGACGTCCGGGAGTCGCAAGCTCATCTTCGTAACGGTGCACCTTTGCCCAGCGATGGGTTCGCTGGAAGGTACTTCTAATCGGTCCGAAGTCTTCATTGGGCAAAAGATGGTTGAGCCGTGGTATATGCATCCAGCCGGATTGAGGCACACGAAGTCCATAAGGAGATTCATGACGCTCCACAAGACTCAACAAGGGAATTTGGTTGGCCATCGTTAATTCACGTTGCATTTTGATATAACCGGGGATACCCCAAAAAAGCAAGCTGCCCGGGAAAGGCAACAAGTTTAGTTCCCCCCCGAAATAGGCCCTTTTCAAATCCGCTGGAAGTCCCTCGAATGGTTCAAAGCTCAAGAGATATTTAACACCCTTTAATGACATTCCCCGGCGCCAGATCAAGGGCGATGCCCAGACTGGCCGCAGATTATTATGTGGATCATCATCCTCAACAAAAATGCGAAAGCCGATACCATGGAGATCAGATAATTTCTCGAAAGGTTCGCCGTAGGCAGCATGGAGAAGAGTTCTAATAAAATCCATTGCTCTTTCTGATGGGAGCTCACTGCCGTCAGAGATGAAAAAACTCTTCCAGAAAGGACGGACGGGCCCCCGCTCACTGCCACCAAGGAATGTCCAACGTCTCCTGCCCTTGTCGTCATGGGTGAGAGAAAGAGCAAGCGGCAGAAGCAAAACGAAGCGTTCATGATTTAACGCTCCTGCCTGCTTAGCAAGCTCCGGGGGCCAGTAGGGGTTATTGACTAGTTTGTTCTTGGCAAGGTGTTTAGTGGGTTCCCCGCGAGCCAGATGAACCAGAGACTCCAGAACCTGATGGGCGATATTTTCCAGCCCCGGACGCAATTCGTAATACTCTTCAAACTCTGTGACCGGGAAACCATAAGGGTTCTCTTCGGAGAAGAAGTCGTATATCCTTCCACCGTAAGGCCTACAGCCCAAATGGATAGGCGGCATAAACTCAGAATAAGCCGCTATAGGGTGTTGCCCCTGTCCAGTGAACGAACAACTTCTTGTCAGATTCTTCCAACCCATGAGTGGCATTTTATTTCCTCACTTGTCCCTTGGACATTTACCACAGTTGAAATAAAAGTTCTACTTGAGCAGGGGTTCCCCGTTTCTTGAGCCATGCTTGCTTCTCCCCATGATACAGAGGCCTTTCTCCGTTTGCTGCACGGTGTCACTGCCGTACTATAATATTTTGTTTTCACATATCAGATTTTTCCTGGTGTTGCATCTCGATTATTGCCATGAGAATTTTTGTATGCCTATTGTGAAATCAGTTTTAACAGTTTCAGGAAGGAAGCCATCATTATTTATAAAAATCTTCCCGACTTCCTCACTATTGCTATTTTTCGTCTGAAAATCCAGGTGTCGGCAGTTAGATTCTGCCCTGACCCACCATGAATTCATCCGCGGGAGAGATTCTGCGGTTTATGCGCCCGGAGGGGCGCACGTGGCGTGGGTTGGCTAATTAAGTTGACCGGAGAAGCCAGCCTGAAGCAGTTTAAAGCCATGATATTAGTCTTTTTCTCCGTTCGGTATTTTGTCGGTCCACTTAGAAGATCAAGCGAAACGCAAGAGCTGATGCTGTTGCGCCCAGTCCAGAGGTAAGTCAATCCGTTTGGTGAGTTTTTCAACGTTAAGATCGGCAGGCTGCCGCCCCGCTATGATACTCTCAGTAATGTCAGGGGCAAGAAAAGCGAGATTCATTACCCGGGAAACATAGCTCTTGTCCACGCCTTCCCGTGATGCGATTTCAGCCATGCTGTGCACCCGTCCCGATACCAGATCATTGAACCATTTATGGGCGCGAACAATGGTTTTCAGCAAACGCTGGTCAACTCTGGCCGGTCCGGTACCACCAATTATCAGCCGCATCTCAATTCCCCGTCGTTTTAGCTTCATCGGGATATCGCGAATGATGGTTACAGCGTTGGCGTCCATCTCTGGTACCACCAGCGATGCCAGAGACAGCGTGAGACGTATCCCATCCTGCCGCAACTCCACGCGCTGGACGAATCTGCCGATTAAGTCTGCAGTATCGGGTTGTATCTTTGCGGCCGCATTGAGTGCAGAGGGAATGTGGTGTGCTGCGATTCCCGATTCCTGTAACGCGGCAGTAGTGGCAACATCATCAAGGAGGATATCTAATACTGCATGCGCGATCACTTGCTCAATTTCCTGCCCCGGTAATCGCCAACCGTTTGATGAAGCATCTTTCGGGTCTGCCGCAAGGCTTTGTGAGATATAATAGCGGTAGCGCCTTCCCTTTTTATTAACGTGGACGGGTCTCAGGTGCTTGCCTGAGACGTCGAACAATTTTTTGGTTAGCGGACAGGAGGTGGCATTACGTGAACGTGTTTTATGTTCTACCGAGTTGCTGGCCATAAGCTGCTGCACCTGTTCCCATAGTTCCTGATCGATGATCGCTTCATGCTGACCTTGATGGCAGGTTCCTTTATGGCGTATCTGCCCTATATAGATCGGGTTGGAGAGAATCCCGTAGAGGATCCCCCGCGAGAATGGACAACCGCCTTTGTGTCGACGGATTTTGGAATGAATCCCCTGTCTGTCGAGATCTTCTTTAAGCAGGCGGACACATCCAAGCTCCAGGTAGCGACGGTATATATGCTGAACGGTTTGGGCTTCCTTGGCATTGATCAGCAGTTTGCGATTCTTGACGTCGTAGCCGAGTGGAACGAATCCGCCCATCCACATCCCCTTTTTCTTGGAGGCGGCAATTTTATCTCTGATACGTTCGCTGGTAACTTCCCGTTCAAACTGTGCGAAGGAGAGTAGCACATTCAGTGTGAGTCTTCCCATTGAACTAGTAGTATTGAACTGCTGTGTGACCGAGACGAATGAAACACTATGCTTATCGAAACGCTCGATGATTTTGGCGAAGTCGGCTAATGATTTGGTCAACCGGTCCACTTTATACACGATCACTACATTTACTTTCCCGGCCTCAATATCTTCCAGCAATTGTTTCAATGCCGGGCGCTCCATATTGCCGCCACTGAATCCACCATCGTCATAGTGCGTCTTAATAGCTTGCCAACCCTCATGCTTCTGGCTGGCAATATAAGCTGTACAAGCTTCCCGCTGCGCATGGAGGGAATTGAAATCCTGCTCGAGCCCCTCTTCTGAGGATTTGCGTGTATAGATTGCGCAGCGAAGTATTGGTTTGGTATTCATGCAACCTCCTTCTTCTTCAGCCCGAAAAACAGAGGACCGGACCAACGTGCACCGGTAATGGCGCGCGCCACTTCGGAGAGCGAGCGGTAGCGTTTGCCATTACACCGCACACCGTCCTCCATTATGATTACCTCATAAGTTACGCCATGCCATTCACGCAACAGCCGTGTGCCGGGTCTAATGCTGATTATCTGCTGCTGTCTCGATACATTGTCTTCTGCAGCCTTTTCCAGAAAGCGGCGAGTGGCAGGTTTCACTCCGCCCAATTCCTGTTCCTGCATACGGTGAGCGATGGCATGCATCAGAAAATTATTCCGGACGCCGACAGGTGGTTCTGTACCATATAGAGTCCGCCATTTTGCTATTAGCGCGTTGCGGTCAAGGGCAGGAATGCCTTCTAATTCGCTGGCAAGCCTTCGCGTATTGAGGGATGAACGATGCTTCATATGGTTCGGGCAGCGATACGATAGATTCGCCCACGCTCTTCTTTTTCAGAGGCGACGGAGAGTCCTAGGCGCTTTTTCAATACACCGGACATCATTCCGCGGACACTATGCCGTTGCCAGTCGTGAGTGAAGAAAATACCAAATCTATTTCTCGGCTTGTCGAGCGATTAGAGCATCTATCTGCAGCTAGTGCCAATTTCGATTTCCTCCTGATTGATCTTCGTCATCATATTCAGACCCCAAAACATCTTTCAGAATTTATCAGAAGACATGCACGGCGTTTTTTTTCAATAGTGCGTCGTCTACTTATTTCTGATCGGTATTGTTGTATTTTAGTCAAGACACAGGGTCCGGGCGGCGAAGGCTTCCCTCTTCCTTGGTCAGTAGCACTCAGTGCACGGGATTGCCTGAAACTGCGCGATGAGAAAATAGCACTAGAAGAAGATACGGGCCGCGTTTTTTATTGTTTGATTTTTCAATCAACAGACGATTCACGTCCTGCAAGTCATTTAGTTCCTTCTTCACTCAAAACTACCATCCCTGAGCAGCCCGTACCACCGTGGATTATTCCAAAACCCCCGCCACGGAAAAAAAGCGAGATTCTCCATCCAGCTAAGTATCCAGAAACTCTTGTATCGCAATTCATTGAGCTTTTCACCAAACCAATGGATAATGTCCTGGATCCAATGGTTGGTACTGGCAGCACGGTAATTGCGTCAATAAGATCGGGACGAAATGGCTACGGTGTGGACCTCATTCCCAGCTTTGTGGAAATTGCACAAAGGCGTGTTGAAGCTGAATCACATCAGACGCTTTTTGCCGACTTCTCTAAGCAGGCACAAGGTTTTATTTTCCAAGGTGATGCTACGCGTTTGAATGAAATAACTGCTCTGCAAGGAATTTCATTTCACTATGCTATCACAAGTCCACCATATTGGTCTATGTTGACAAACCCCGGAAGCGAGAATCAGGAAGCAAGGCGAAAGAAGAATCTACTGTTGGCATATTCTGATGAAGAAAAAGATTTAGGCAACATATGGGACTATGAACGATTCCTAGATATGCTCGAATCTGTTTACTTACAGGTTGCACAAAAACTGAAACCGGGAGGCCACCTAACGGTTGTTGTTAAGAACGTCAAGCGCGAGCACATCGTTTATCCACTAGCATGGGATTTGACTGCGCGATTGTGTAGTAGAAATAATGCCTATGAATATGTCGGCACAACCCTATGGTGCCAAGATGATGTGGGCATCAAACCTTTTGCAGTGGGTATACACTGGGTCAGCAACACATTGCACCACTATTGCTTGCACTTTAGAAAACGAAAAGTTTAATCATTAACATTTCAGTAAAGCCTTCTCTTATCTGTCAATTTACATTATTCGTCGATAATATTTTTACGAAAATGCATATTCTCTTAAAAATACCCTTGTAAACCTCTAAAGAATGGCTTCTTTCTGAAATTCCCATGCCGACACATCGGTTACGAAACAAGAATGAAAATTAATTTTCAACGGAAATCGATAAGCTAAGGAGAAAACGGGATATCCAATCTGTCAAATACAAATCGCCAGTTCCGATAACGGGATCAGTTAATTGATAACGGGTAGAAAGATGCAACAACCAGGAAGAGCTTTTTCAATCTTTCATACTTGCGCACATCTTCCTGAACTGTTGCATTTCATATTTTGCCCTTATAAGCTACATTACAATCCATAATCGTTATCGCTGAAAATGAAAAAGGTAGAGCCAATTGACCCTGCCTTTAATCTTTTTGGGTATAATTACCCTCCGCTTGCGGCGAAAAGTGCTATGTTTATGTATGTCGGAAAGCCAAGGCAAATCAATTGCCCTTTTTTAGGGGGCGCTAGACACCCCGCTGCTTGTGGCGGAGAGCTTCATTAAATATTAACCGGAGGTGAGAAATGGAATTCAAGGAAGTTATCTATTCGAAAAAAGATGGGGTTGCTACGATCATGATCAATCGTCCGGAGAAGTACAATGCGTGTACGCCGGTAACGATTTATGAACTAACCCAGGCCCTCACTGATGCCTGGGTAGATACGGGCGTGGGGGTAGTGGTGCTCACCGGAGCAGGAGACAAGGCATTCTGCACGGGAGGTGACCAGTCGCTCCGTGACAAAAGCGGCTACATCGGAACGATTGCCGCTCTGCCCCTGGAAGTGGGCTGGCAGCAGGTGTCGCTCCTGATCCGCACGATTCCCAAACCGGTCATCGCCCGCGTCAACGGATTCGCCATCGGCGGAGGAAACGTTTTTCAGGTGGTCTGCGACCTCTCCATCGCCTCCGAGACTGCCCAATTCGGTCAGGCGGGACCCCGCGTGGGAAGTTTCGACCCGGGCTACGGCACGGGTGATCTCGCTCGCGCCGTGGGAATGAAGAAAGCCAAAGAGATATGGTATCTGTGCCGCCGTTACACGGCAAGGGAAGCGCTGGAGATGGGTCTCATCAATGCCGTGGTCCCCCCGGATAAACTCGATGAAGAAGTAAATAAGTGGTGTCAAGAACTACTGGATAAAAGCCCGACGGCCCTAAAGATGCTTAAGTACTCTTTCCATGGTGAGACGGATGGCGTGATGGGGATCTCCAACCTGGGCGTCGGTGGCCTCAGCATGTACTATGAGACGGACGAGTCGCTCGAAGGCAAGACCGCCTTCATGGAAAAAAGAAGACCGAACTATACCAAATACCGGAGCAAGTGAGACACAGGAGATCGTGTCCCTTCCTGCCGCTGTCTACCGCCCCCGGCATCCCCCGGGTTCCGGGGGCGGTAGACAGCGGCGGGATCGCATGAGAATTTTTTTATGTGACGAATGAGTGGTGAGTTGGAAAATAGAGGCCCCCACCCTGACTGCGGATGGGGACGCTTAGTCCTTCAGAAATTTACTTTGTCGATTCCTTTGAGATGCAGGATCTTTCTTGCTTCGTCGGGTGTGGCTGGTTCTATTCCAAGCTCACGTGCTATGCGCGCGATCTTGGCGACCTGTTCCGCATTACTCTTCGCCATCCGGCCTTTATCGAGATAAAGGTTATCCTCAAGACCTACGCGGACATTTCCGCCTATAAGCAGGGACTGCGTGCAGATGGGAAATTGCGCGCGGCCCGCCACGCAGACGGAAAATTCAAAATCACCGATCTGCTTCTTCGCATAATCGACAAGGAACAGCAGATTTTCCGAACTCGGCGTGATGCCGCCCAGGACGCCCATAACGAACTGTATGTAAACTGGCTTCTTGACATATCCGGCTTCGATCATGAAGGCGACATTGTTTACCATACCGGAATCGTAAATCTCAAACTCCGGTTTCGTTCCGTTCTCGGCGAAAATCGCGCAATATTCCTTCATGGACTTAAAGGTGTTCGCAAAAATAAAGTCTTCAGTCATACCCAGATATTGTTTCTCCCAGGGATATTTGTATTCCTTGAATCTGGGGATCACGTGGAAAAGAGCGAAATTGATGGACCCCGCATTGAAGGAGGCCAGTTCCGGTTTATACAGGGTAACGGGCGCCACCCGCTGTTCGACGGTCATACCCAGTCCTCCGCCGGTTGTGATGCAGACGACAATGTTGCACCGGCTCTTTATCTTCGTGATAATCTGTTTCATCAGTTCCACGTCCGGCACAGGCATACCCGTCTCCGGGTTGCGCGCGTGGACGTGGCACACGGCAGCGCCTGCCTCGTAAGCCCGCACGGCTTCGTCCGCGATCTGCTGAGGCGTGATGGGCAAATATTCCGACATCGTCGGGGTGTGAATACTTCCGGTAATGGCCGCGGTGATAACAGCTTTTTCTTTCATCTCTACCTGCTCCTTTTCAAATTGTCATGTTAACTGGACGAAATTCCCGCTAATCTTATCGTTTATTTAAACTTCGGACGAGTATCTATAATTTTACCAGCCCTTAATCCACATTTCGTCATCTTCGTAGACTTTTTCATCGTCCTTGTCGGCGTCCTCAGCATCTATCTCGATCATGCGGCCGGGATTGGCGTCTTTGAGGATCTCCCGATAGAACTCATGCTGGATGAGAAGGTTCATAATATCATTTGTCCCCGTCCATATCTGGATGAGACGGGCGTCCCGCACCATCTTCTCAATAGGGAATACGCTCGTGTAGCTGATCCCCCCGACGATCTGCATAGCCAGATTGCAGACATCCCAGGCGGCATCGGTGGCGCATTTTTTTGCTTCGCTCACCATCCTCCGGGCGGTGGGCATACCGGCATCGACGCTCTTGGCCGCTGCAATTGTGAGGGAGCGGGCCGCATCCAGTTGCGTGATGGCATCGGCGACTTTAAAACTGACTCCCTGGAAGTTTCTGATCTTCTGGCCGAAGGCCTTCCTGCGGTCGCTGTATCTCACGGCCACTTCGAGGGCGCCGCGTCCCATTCCCAGCGAGGCGCCTGCCGAGGTCAATCGTTCGGGAATCATCATAGTGTTGAAGATATTTGCGCCTTCGTTGAGCCCACCAATCAGGTTTGAAGCGGGAACTTTGACATCCTTGAAAATGAGACGTCCTGTTCCACCGCCTCTGGTGCCCAGGAGCTTGTACAGGTACTTTGCCTCCACCCCCTCCCGTTCTTTTTCAATCAGAATGAGGCTGATCCTCTCATGAGGTTTGCCCTGCGGATTGGTGTTGCAGTAGACGAGAAAGAAGTCGGCGCCATCTGCGGCAACAACGAAACGCTTCTGTCCCTTGACGGTAAAATATCCATCTTTCAATTCCGCGCTGGTCGTTGCACCAAAAAAGTCGGACCCGCCGCGGGGTTCGGTCAGGGCCTCGGCGGATATGAGATCTCCCTTCAGCATCGGTTTGAGAAACTTTTCCTTCTGTTCTTCCGTCCCATAGACATTCAACGCTTCGCCCACAATGGAAGGCATGGCGAAGGCGCAACCGAGGGCGGTGCCCAGAACGCCGATTTCCTCCAGTGCCGCAATTTCGCCTGTCCAGGACATACCGCGGCCACCGTACTTTTTGGGAAATCTCAGACCCAGGAGATTTCTATTGCCCAAATCCTTCACGTACTCCCGTGGGTAGCGAATCTCATCCCGGTCCATTTTCTTGAGAAGATCCGGCGATACGTTGTTCTTGACGAAATCCCGGACCTCTTGTTTCAAGGCCAACTCTTCTTTGGTTAAGAATACATCTTGAAGCATAGCAATTCTCCTTTCGTAAAATGTGATGCAGTTGTAAAAAGTTCGTTTTCACTTTTCTTGAGAATCCCATGGAGAAAGAAAAGCGATTTTTTTTCTCCAATGGCAGGAATTAGGATTTGACACAGCCTGCGGGATATTATAGCTTTCATCCCTGATGATTTGAGGTTTTATAAATTCCAAGGGACGATCATGAAGTCGGACGACAGAGGCGATTTTGTGATTCCTCCCCTCAAATAAGGCGGACCGGAGGATATTATCCGGGTTCGCTACTGCTTTACCTGCCGGGAGACATTCCCTGGCGATCACGAGAGCATCTTTATAATTGTTTGGCAAATGTAGGGACGTAAGCTTCTTAGACATTTCTTCTTAGCATCTGATTTTGAAGGGGATGATTGCTCGTTAAAAACTCTTAAGACATCGCCTGAGATTTATACTTCAGTTTGTTTTGAAAGTCAAACCGTGGCGTCAAACTATCAGGAATTTCCGAATAAGAATGCCCGTCGCTTTGGTTATGGCCATAAAAATGGTGAATATCAAAGCGTTGGACTGGTACAGGCGCGTGGGTGCGTCGCTTGCTGCCTCTATTCTGTGAAATGCCTGAAGATACATTTTTGCCCGCATTTAATCGTTAATCGGAACAAGGGAGGATGAGGATGGATTTTGATCTGAGTGATGAGCACCGGATGCTGAGGGACAGCATTGCTAATTTTGCGGAGAAGGAATTAAAACCCATTGCCGAAGAGATCGATCGTGATGACCACTGGCCGGAAGGGCTCTGGCAGAAGCTCGGTGATTTGGGGATTATGGGAATTACGGTAGACCCTCTATATGGAGGGGCGGGCGCAGATATTTTATCGGCCGCTTTGGTCGGTGAAGAATTGGCGAAGGCCTCCGCGGCGGTCGCTCTGTCCTGGGGCGCCCATGCGAACCTGTGCTGCAACAATCTGAACAGCCATGCCAGTGACGAGCAAAAGAGAAAGTACCTGCCTCCTCTTTGTACGGGTCAGCATATCGGCGCTTTGGGATTGACAGAGCCCAATGCCGGTTCCGATGCGGTGAATATTCAGACAACGGCGAAACGAAACGGGGATCATTACGTAGTGAACGGAACCAAGATGTTTATTACCAATGGACCCATCGCTAACACTATCGTGCTCTATACGAAGACCGATAAAGGGTCTGGTGCCAAGGGGATTACAGCATTTATCCTGGATACGAAATTTCCGGGATTTTCCGTGTCCAAGAAATTGAACAAGGTCGGCAATCGGGGATCGGCGACAGGCGAGCTAATACTTCAGGATTGCATCATCCCTGCGGAAAATATCATCGGCGAGGAGAATAAGGGCATTGCGGTGATGATGGGGGGATTGGATGTAGAGCGGGCATTTTTCGGAACCTATGCCCTGGGCATCGCGGAGGCTGCCTTTGCGGAATCGATTAAATACGCGAAGGAAAGGGTGCAGTTCGGAAAACCCATTGCGTCGTTCCAGATGATACAGCAGAAACTCGCGGATATGTATACAGGGATCGAGGCCGCGCGCCTGCTCTGTTACAAGGCAGCTATTCTGGCCGATTCGGCGAAGAAGGGCGGAAAGGGAACAGCCGTCCATCAGATTTCTGCTGCTGCCATTCTGTTTACGGCCGAGATGGCCTGCCGGGTCTGTGAAGAGGCCGTTCAGATTCACGGAGGATACGGGTATTGCATGGAATATCCGGTGCAGCGGTTCTGGCGTGATGCAAAGCTGGGGACCATCGGGGGGGGAACGTCAGAGATCAGAAGGCTCATCGTGGCGCGCGAAATTCTCGGCATGTGAGGCCGGCCATTTATAATAATTTCAAAAAGGGAACAGGGAGGTGCGTCCGTGGAGAAAAATTATTTTGAGGACTACGCAGTAGGTGAGGTATTTGTATCACCGGGAAGGACAATTACGGAGACGGACATCGTCTTGTTTTCCGCCTTCACCGGGGACTGGCATCCCCTGCACACCGATGTGGAATACGCGGCAAAGACACCTTTCAAGGAGAGGATCGCCCACGGCATGTTGGGGCTCGTTGTCGGTATGGCCTTGCCGTTCCGCCTGGGGCCTCATGTAGTTCTGCCGAAGAGCTTTATCGCATTTTACGGCATGGAGAACGTCCGTTTTACGGCTCCCGTGAAGATCGGCGATACCATTCGTTGCGAGGTGAAAATAAAAAGTCTCACGGAGAAAGATGCAAAGAGGGGGATTATCGAGGCGGAAAATATAATTAAGAATCAACGCAACGAGGATGTTATTGTTTACACCACCAAGATCCTGGTTGGAAGGAAATCATAAAATAGAAAGAAAGGATATGAAGGTATGGCGAAACAAGTTGCTATTGTAGCGGTTGCGCAGAATGCCGGAGCCGAATCAAAAGACAACTTCTATGACCAGGCCTACGCGGTCACGAAGGAGGTCTTGGATAAGGCGGGAATGACGAGGGACGAGATCGGCACCGTCGTCAGTGCATCGTCCGACGTCTTTCACGGCGGCATCTCCTGCGCCAATTCTTACTATTGGGAAACAACGGGGGCCTTCCTGAAGAACGCCTCACGTCAGGACGGAGAATCCCTTTTCGCCCTATTTTACGGCGCCATGCGGATCATGACCGGCCATTATGACACGGCACTGGTCATCGGCCTCTGCAAGGGATCCGAAAATCCTCCCAACGATACATGCACGCTCATGTATGCCGATCCCTTTTATCAAAGAGGAGTGGGGCTGACGGAGACGATGGCGGCGGCCTTTCAGATGAGGCTATACATGGAAAGATACGGCATCACGGCAGAGCAGTGCGCCAAGGTGGCTGTAAAGAATCTCGGAAATGGCCTGAGAAACCCCTATGCCCATAAGAAGGGACGCTATACGGTCGATGACATTCTGGGGTCAGAAAGGCTGATCGATCCTTTGACCGCTCTTCAGGTAGCGCCGAAATCAGAGGGAATGGTAGCGCTCATTCTCGCCTCGGCGAAAAAGGCAAAGGAAATAGCGGGCAAACCCGTATGGATTAAGGGTTTCGGAAGCTCTTTGGACAATTATTATCTTGGTGACCGTGACCTCTTGAACGGGCAATTGAAGAATGCCGCGGACAGGGCCTACAAAATGGCTGGTATCACTGATCCACAGAAAAAGATCGACGTGGCAGAAATCACGGAACCCTATGCCTTCCAGGAACTGCTCTGGTACGAGGGATTAGGATTTTGCGGAAAAGGAGAGGGCGGTCGTCTGATCGACAGCGGCTTCACCGGGATGAACGGGCAGATCCCCGTCAATCCCTCCGGCGGCGTTTTGGCTAACAATCCCTACGTGTCGAGAGGACTCCAACGCGTCGTGGAGGCTGTTCTGCAAATCAGAGGCGAGGCCGGAGAGAGGCAGGTTCCCAAGACTGTAAAGACGGCCTTAGCGCACGGTACTCACGGCTATGCCGGCCAGTGTCACGCCGTGGCCATTTTAGGCAGATAGGGGGTGGAGCATATGGGACGACCAGTAGCCATAATAGGTGTAGGACAGACAAAACACGGAAGAAGAATGGATGTCAGTTATCCGGAGCTCGTGAGAGAAGCCGTCATGGCTGTGTTTAATGAAACGGGACTGACGCCAAATGACATAGATGGAGTTGTATCCGGTACCATGCCTTCCATGATGGAAGGGATCGCCCTGACGCATTTCTATTTTGCCGATGCCATGCAGGCCGCGGGAAAGCCGATTATGAAGACAGAGACCTGCGGATCGACGGGGGTATCCATCGCCCATACGGCCTATTACTGGGTCGCATCAGGCATGGCCGACCTTGTCCTGGCCGTGGGTCATGAAAAGATGAACGAGGGGAACAGCCAGGCAACCATGACGACGGTGGCCGAGCCATTCTATCAGAGGTATTTCATATCCGGCGCGCCAGGTGTTTTTTCCATGCAGTCCCAGATGTGGATGGACCGCTATAATATACCGGAAGAGAAAATACGCGATGCCGCCGCCTTCATATCGGTTACCCATCATGACAGCGCCTTCGACAACCCTTATGCGCACATCAAGATGAGGGTCACCATGGACGAGGTGAAAAATGCGCGTATCATTACCTATCCGGTTCGTCTCCTCGATGTATGCCCGAACTCTGACGGCGCCTGTGCGGTCATCTTCGCTTCCAGGGATATGGTGAAGAAGCTGGGGCGAAAGCCGGCGTGGGTCAAGGGTGTCGGCTACCGGGGTGAAGAGTATTTCTTCGGCGACAGCGACAAGGTGGTCTGGGAAAGCGCGATCCAGGCGGCAAAGCAGGCTTACGACCAGGCAGGAATAAAAAACCCACGAAAGGAACTGGATGTGGCAGAGGTCTACAATCCCTTTACATTCCAGGAAATGCTTTTCTACGAATGCTTCGGGTTTTGCGAACCGGGAGAGTCACCGGACCTCGTGCTGAAGGGAACCTTCTCGAGGAAAGGGGAGCTCCCCTGCGATCCTTCCGGCGGTACCTTATGCACGAACCCCATCGGGGCGACGGGTCTCATCCGGGTTGCCGAGGCGGCCCTGCAGGTGACAGGCAAGGCCGGAGATCATCAGATACCCAAGGCGAAATTGGCGCTCTCCCATGCGATGGGAGGCGTGGATCAATTCAACGGCATTATGATTCTCGGATCAAAGCTATAGGAAACAGGGAGGATGAAATGGAAGCGAAAGAATACAGGACATTAAAAACAGAAATACGTCTGCCATATGAGCTGGCATACGGTGCTACGTGGACACGCTTTTTCGAAGGTCTCAAAAATAAGACGATCTTTGGAACGAAGTGTACGAAGTGTGAACGTATCCTCGTTCCGGCCCGCAGCTTTTGTCCACGCTGCTTTGTTGATGCCGAAGAGTGGGTGGAGGTCTCACAGGTAGGTACTTTAATTGCCTGGTGCTACACGAATTATAAATACTTTGGGATGCCCACAGAACCTCCCTTTATCGGGTCGCTCATCAGGCTGAACGGAACGGACGTAAATTTTCTCCACCTCATGGGAGGTTTCGATCTCAACAATTTTGATGAGGTCAAAAAAACAATAAAGAGCGGGATGAAGGTGGAGGCAGTCTGGAGCGATGACAGAAAAGGACACATTATGGACATCAAGTACTTTAGACCTCTGTAACGGGAAGGGGATTTCGTACTGTATATTGGGCAAGAACATGTGTGTGCATGAAGAAAAATCGTAAGAAAGGTGGTGATTGTGCAAAGGTCGGTCAGAGACGGCATCTAGCAGGATAAGAGGAAACATTACGGAAACATAAAAATAGAGAAAAAAGGGGGAATATTATGAGTTGGCAGGATTATTATAAGAGTCGAGTAATGTCGGCGCAGGACGCGGCGAAGATCCTTCAGTCAGGAGATTGTTTCTGGTTTCCGCTGTTGATGGGTCAGCCGTCCATGCTCATTCCGGACGCCATTGCAGACAGGAAAGATGAACTCAAAGATGTGGAGTGGATCACGTGCCTGACCTTGAGACCATACAAGCTTTTCAAACCCGAATACCGTGAGACATTCACATTTCTCAGCGGATTTTACAGCACCCCGCATATGCAGCAGATGGCCGCCTCGGAATGGTCCAACTTTATTCCATACCAGAGTTCAGACGCCGGTGTGAAATACTCGCATAGAAAGCGCATTTACAAGCGACGCACGGGCATCATCACCCAGGTCACCCCACCGGACGAACACGGATACGTCAATCTTGGCCTGGATACCTTCTATACAGAAGCTGTTATGGACCAGAGCGAGTGGGTCATTGCCGAAGTCAATCCCAACATGCCGAGAACTTATGGCCAGACGAACTTCCATGTCTCGAGATTTACCGCCTTCGTCGAGAACCCCAACCCCATTATCGCCGTTCCCACGCCCCCGGCGACCGACCTCGAGGTTAAAATGGCACAGAACGTGGTGGCTCTCCTGAAGGACAGAGACTGCATCCAGGTCGGCATCGGCGCCGTACCGGCCATGATCAGCAATCTTCTTGAAAATTCGGGCCTTAAAGACATGGGCATTCATACGGAGATGATGCCAGCCGGGACCCACAAGCTTGTTGAGAAGGGGGTTGTCACCTGCAAGTACAAAAAGGTCAATCCCGGCAAGATCGTTCTGGCCTTTACCCTGGGCGATAAGGAACTCTATGACTGGATAGCGAACAACCCCATGTGCGAGTTCCGGCCGACCTCCTATGCCAACTATATCCCCGTGATCGCCCAAGAGGACAACATCGTAGCCATCAACGGGTCCATCGAGGTGGATCTCACCGGTCAGGTCGTCTCGGAGTCCGTCGGCAATCTCATGAGAACGGGTACAGGCGGCCAGCTCGATTTTGTGATCGGTGCTTTCTGGTCCAAGGGCGGCCGGGCGATCAATCTGGTGCCCGCCACGACCATGAACGACACCGTATCACGAATCGTCCCCTACATTGCACAGGGGGCTCGCGTGACGGTTCCCCGCCATTATACGGGATACGTGGTCACGGAATACGGTGCCGCGGATCTCTACGGACGGTCGGAACCGGAACGGGCAGTGGAACTGATCAAGATCGCCCACCCGAAATTCCGGGAAGAGCTGGAAAAGGCCGGCCGCGAGCGGGGACTGATAAAGAAAAAGATTTTTTAGTCTTTAAAGAGGGAAAAAAGAGGCATCCGCGGATGCCTCTTTCCATTTTGCTTCTACATCATAAGGTCTGTGGCCACGGAGGGAGAGAATATGCATCTGGAATTCACGGAAGAACAAAAAATGCTTCGCGAGAGCGTGAAGACGTTCGCGGAAAAAGAAGTGGCGCCCCTGGCTTATGAAATAGATCGGGATGAAAGATTCCCCATCGAAAGCTTCAAGAGACTGGCTGAGATGGGTTTGTTGGGCGTTACCGTTCCTGCCGAGTACGGCGGCGCAGGAGCGGGCTATACTGAGATGTGCATTATCGGTGAGGAGCTCGGTGTAGTCTGCTGTTCCACGTCCGCGACCTGGGGCGCTCACGCGGATTTGTGCGTCGATAATATCCGCCGCAACGCCAATCGTGCACAGAAGAAAAAATATCTGCCACCCCTGTGTGACGGGAGCAAGATCGGCGGTCTTGCCATGACGGAGCCGTCTTCCGGATCCGATGTCCTCTCCATGAAGCTCAGGGCGGAGAGAAAAGGAGATTCTTTCATCTTGAACGGATCAAAAATTTTCATCAGCAACGGTCCGGTGGGAGATATCTTTGTGATATACGCAAAAACATCTCCGGAAAAGGGGGCGCATGGGGTCTCGGCATTTATTGTAGAGAAGGAGTTCCTTGGTTTTTCGCGGGGAAAGAAATTTGAGAAGATGGGATGGCGCGGTTCGCCGACGGGTGAGCTGGTTTTCGAAGATTGCCATGTCCCGGCGGAAAATGTGTTGGGAGAGGAGAATAAAGGTGTTGATGTTCTCATGAGCGGACTCAACACGGAAAGGATTCTCCTGGGCGCCCTGTCCCTGGGTATCTCCCGTGGGGCTTTCGAATGTGCCCTCAAATATGCGAAGGAGAGGGTCCAGTTCGGCAAGCCCATCGCAGCCTTTCAGCTGATCCAGAGCAAGCTCGCCGATATGTCGATGGAAATTGAACTCTCCAGGCTGATCACGTACAAGGGGGCCGCCATGGCGGATCGGGGCCTCAAGCGGGAGTTGAACCTGATTGCGGCTTATGCGAAGCTCTTCACATCTGAAGCTGCCATGAGGATCACGACGGAAGCCGTGCAGATCTTAGGCGGCTACGGGTATATGAAAGAATTTCCCGTGGAGCGGATGATGCGGGATGCGAAATTGCAGACCATCGGTGGAGG
>CAITLA010000228.1 GCA_903893135.1 uncultured Syntrophaceae bacterium
GATTGAAGGCTTTCCGAGAGAGCTTTTTCTTTTTCGTTCAGACTGGCCAGGCTTTGCTCCGCGCCCGTTAGTATATAGTTCGGCTGGGGCTCCGGCAACAGATTGGAAAAGGGAAGACCGTTCCAGGCCGCATTGACGCTAACCGCGCTGAAAATGGCGTTGGCGATATGAGTCGCGCAGGTAGCGATCGCTGCGGGATCTCCTCTGACTGCGGCAGAAGCCGCTTCGCTTATTCCCTGGCCCGCATGATAGAGAACCGTCGCTGTGGATGTTCCTGCAATGACTTGCTGAGGCACGTTCCAGCCGCTCCAACCTTGGATTGCATAGGCAGCTATCAGAGTCCAGGGACTCATGATGTGCTTTAAAAAAAAGTTATTTTGCACCCCGGGTGTCCGGGCGATCAGCGCTTGTCTGGCCACGTTTGCTGTGAGAAAGGCCGCAGCGGGAAGAGAATAGGCACCGGAATTAGCAGGAAGCATTTGTTGGAGAACGCAACCGGCAGCGCTTGCCAGACAGAGCCATTTGTCTCGTGTAGAAGGTAGTAAAAGGCTTGAGTTTCTTTCCACGCGCTCCAGTTTTATCATGAGCATTACTCCTCTTTATGCATTCGTGCTAACTCAAGTTCATTTTCTGCATCGATGAGGATCTTATCATCTTCTTCGGTAAAATGGGCGTCGATTGTGGGCTTGTTTACCTTGTAGATCGCTTGATATCTGTCCACGATCTGCTGGGCAGGTATTCCTTTCATGCTTTCCTTTAAAGGCGTTGTGGTCCAATAAACTAGTTCATCAGCTATGCGTTGTTGATAGGCCTTTTCAAAGTCTTCTTCCTGTTTCTGTTTGTCTTCTTTGATTTTCCTTACTTCTGCCGCAGAGTGGGGCCTATTGGTGTCGTAAGCAAGCCACTCCTGGTATTTGGCCTTCCACGTCGAATAGAAAAACTCTGTCCGATTATCAGGATAGAGAGTGCAGACATGGTTATGCTTCAACAGTGATTGAAGATCTTGGGAATGGTCATCATAAAACCAACCGCATAAGAGCGTTCCGCAAGAGCTCGTTAATGCCTTTCCCTCGAACTGGCGGATTTTATCTAGCGGAAACTCTTTTTCGATCCGTTTGCGGAAAGCGAGCCATTGCTGATAGGTGTCTTCTCTGGACCGATAGAGAGTATCGGCGGTAATGGGGCCGTTCTTCTCAGTGTAAAATCCATATTCGGACTTTTTAATACATTGTTTCTGCTGTTCTTCCGTAATTCCACAGAGGACCCTGGACTCGTCATACCGACCTAAAAGTTGTTCTTCTTTGCAAAATGGGCGGATCCAGGCATCAAATTCCTTTTTGCGGGGCAGGTTGGCTTTCTGCCAGCGGGTCTCCATGCCATTCCAGGCCGGATACCATTCTTTTTCCCACCACTGAACGATTCGATTGACATATTTCTCAAAACCATTCTCCTCAATCCATTCGGGATAAAAATTTTCTCCCGCAACAACGTTGTCGATCTTGACCGTTTTGAGATATTCCATTTCCACTTCTGTGAAGAGGTCCTTCAGCTCTAGATGGGCTTCAAGGATTCCGTGGCGGGAGACTTCGGCGGCTTCCGTACCGGGAAGGTTTTTGGCGTAAATCCTGTGGACAGCCTCCTTCCAGAGGACGGCATTATTATATTGGGAGTAATACATCGGCGAAGAGCGCCACAGATCCAGGTCCTTGAACCTTTGATCACAGTGATCTCTCAGGTTTTGATGCGCATCGGGAGTCATACGCACCTCGGAGAATCTCGAATTGGGATCATTGGTTATATCAAACTCCTTACGATCAATGAAAAAATATTTCGGAGTATAGATATTAGCAGCCCAGACACCC
>CAITLA010000229.1 GCA_903893135.1 uncultured Syntrophaceae bacterium
GATTTTGCAGTCCAGCACAGCAGGCAGATCGATTTTCTCAACCTTGCAATCTTCAATCTCCCGGCTTATAGTCCGGAGACCCGGGATCTCGACGTCAGTGATTTTTATGAAGGTGACCTTTCGCTTTACAGGAATTTTTTTCATCCCCGAGGGTGGAAAAGAAGTCTTGTGAGGCAATTCCTTGACAGGGAATTTAAGAAACACCCTGCCATTGCTTCGATACTGAGGAAAGCCCCACCCGTATTTACCTCCAATCATGCCCCTTTTTTTATGATGAACGCGTGCTAAATGTTTGTTCTGTGACCAACTTTATCTTTGCCGAGAGCTCAAAATATTGTATTGATCTATATGAAGCGGTTCATTAAGACTACAAGCAATTAGTTGGAATTAAAGGCACAAAAATTGCGGTGTTTTCATAAGATAGGATAAGACAGGCAGTGGAAAATGAGCAGTTCACTGATTCGTTTTCCTCAAAGAGGAAAAGGTATGGAAAATTTGTTAAATGCCAACTTCTTGGGCCGTCACTTTGCTATTTCCTTTTCCGTCAAATAACATGCCGGATCGGGAGCCCATATGTCTCCCGTGACCGCTTCCGCTCTGGCCCGGAAATTTCCACCGCAAATATCGAGCCAGCGGCAGTCGGCGCATCTTCCTTTCACGTATTTCTTTCTGTCTTTAAGCCTGAACATCAGCTCGTTTGATGTATCCATCCAGATCTTGCTGAAAGGACGTTCTCTCACGTTTCCAAACGAGACGCCCCTCCAGAACTGATCTGCATGCACCTCCCCATCCCAGCTCACGCAGCCTATGCCGCTTCCGGAACTGTTACCCTCGTTCACCATAAGGAGTGACATAGCTTCCCTTGCCCGTTCGGGATCTTCTTCCAGCAGGCGCATGTAGACATAGGGTCCATCGGCGTGGTTATCCACTGTCAGTATCTCTTTGGGCTTTCCCCGGTTGAACATGTCCATGGTTTTGTCCATGATAAGATCCAGGACTCGCCTCTTTTCATCTGGGGAGAGGTCTTCGTTAACCAGCCTCGAACCGCGGCCGGAATAGACTAAGTGATAAAAACATGCACGGGGTATGTTTTCCGTCTCTATGAGTTCGAAGAGGGCAGGGATGTCTGCAACATTTTTCCTGTTCATGGTAACACGCATTCCCACTTTGATTCCTTCATCCCGACAGATTCTAATTCCTTTCAGGGTCATGTCAAAAGCTCCTTTTACGCCCCGAAAGCCGTCGTGCGTCTTCTCCATCCCATCGACACTTACGCCAACATAGGAAACCCCGATTTTCTTGAATGTATATGCTAATTCTCTTGTGAGCAGAGTCCCGTTGGTTGATAAGACAACCCTCATACCCTGATCTACAGCGAATTCGGCGAGCTCAGGGAGATCCTCCCTTATCATGGGCTCACCGCCGGAAAAAAGGAGGACCGGTGATCCAAAGGAGGCAAGATCCGATATTAGTTTCTTGCCCTCGTCTGTGGTCAATTCATTGCTGTATCTGATGTTTTGGGAGCTTGAGTAGCAGTGTATGCAGTTGAGATTACACCTTCTGGTCATGTTCCAGACTACCACAGGCCGTTTATGCTTCTCCCCTCCATAACGGAGCGAGTCCATTGTTTCTGCTGTGCCACAGCACAGTCTTGAGATGCTTATCATATGTTTGCCTCAGAGCCTCAGTTCATACCCTCTGCCGGAGACGCGTTCTTGGCCACTTGTTGAGAGGTAATGTCCACGGGTTAAATGCTGGTCTGGGTGTGCAGATTCTTCTGTTGTTGTTCATGCATATATAAAAAAAATTATATGTGGATGCCCAGTTCTCGCCTCTCTATGCGTCTTTCCGAGAAAAAAACCTGCTCACTCAACAATTCCCAGGCACGTTCCTTACTGA
>CAITLA010000230.1 GCA_903893135.1 uncultured Syntrophaceae bacterium
ATCGGCGGGATAGCCGGCTTAATCCTGGGCGCTGCCTACATGAGAAAGCCCGTCCTCGTGGATGGATTCATCTCCACTGCCGGCGCACTCATAGCCGCGCGGTTGGCTCCCGCTGCACGGGAATACATGATCGCTTCCCATCGCAGCATGGAGAGGGGGCATCAGATAGCCCTCGATTGCCTGGGGAAAAAACCACTCCTGGATCTGGATATGAGACTCGGCGAAGGAACAGGCGCGGCCTTATCCATGAATCTCGTAGAGGCCGCCGTTCGCATTCTTACGGAAGTGGCCACTTTTGAGGAAGCGGCAGTATCGAAGGCGGACAAATGAAACCCCTGTTGCAGGCACATTCTTAATATGATGATACGACCATTATTGACAGCCATCCAGTTCTTGACAGTCATCCCATTTCCAAAGAGTTTCACTGGTGGAGAAAAGGAACTCGAGAAATGTATGCCGTTCTTCCCCGTCGTTGGTTTGCTCATCGGCATTATCATAGCGGCTTTTGATCATGTCATGGGCTTCATATTTCCCCCGCTGCCGGCAAGCGTGATGACCGTGATTGCCATGACAGCCATATCGGGGGGGTTACACATGGACGGCTTGGCGGATACGGCAGATGGATTTTTCAGCGCCCGTCCGCGTGAGCGGGTTCTTGAAATCATGAGAGACAGCCGGACAGGCGTCATGGGCGTTCTCGCCGTTGTGTTTGTAATTGTACTGAAGGTCTCTGTCTTAATCTCACTCTTCCCCCCTCTCCGTCCCGGGATCATTGTCCTCATGCCTCTGGCGGGGCGGTGCTCTTTCGTTGTGATGATGACGGCTCTTCCATATGTCAGACGCGAAGGCGGCCTGGCGACTGCCTTTGGTGCTGGAAAGTCATGGCTAAACGTCCTTTGGGCATCGGCGTTTCTACTTGCCGCAGGGTGGCTTGCGGGACACTGGATGGGACTCGCAGCAAGTTTTTCTGCGCTTCTGATGGCGGCTATGTTTTCAGTTTACTGTTTTCGCAAGATTGGTGGATATACGGGGGATACCCTCGGAGCCGGTTGCGAGATCACAGAGATTATCCCGGCCATCGCAGCTTTGGCTTTGATGGGTATTGTGTTCTGATTTAGCGGCGGGATTTTATTCCACTATCGGAAATCCCCCATGGCCCCCTGAGACGGTGTCATAATTACCATTGTTGTCATTCCGTGCAAGCGAAGCGCGACACGGAATCCAGTATTTTCAGGAAGTTCTGGATACCGACTTTCGCCGGTATCACTATGTTGATGACACAATCTCTTTCTCAAAGGGGGCGAAAAGCAAGGACGGTGCATCCAAGATTCAAAACAGCATAATGTATCGAGCGAGATGAAAGCATCCGGATCAAGCAAAGAGGTAACTGCTAAATTCATTCTTAGGGCATTGCACCACAAGAATTACCGGCTCTTCTTTGGCGGTCAAAGCATCTCTCTCGTCGGAACCTGGATGCAGCAGATCGCCATGAGCTGGCTGGTCTATCGTCTCACCAATTCGGCATTACTCTTGGGCATCGTAGGTTTTTCCAGTCAAATCCCTGTCTTCCTTTTCGCGTCTATTGCCGGCGTATATGCGGACAGATGGAATCGCCATCGCATGCTGGTTGTCACTCAGACGCTTTCCATGATCCAGGCCTTGACCCTTGCCTTTCTTGCCCTCACCGGAACCATACATGTCTGGCAGATTATTGCTCTCAGTATCGCAATTGGCGTGGTCAATGCCTTCGATATGCCCACTCGCCAGTCCTTCATAGTGGAAATAGTAGATAAAGCGGAGGACCTCGGAAATGCGATTGCCCTGAATTCTTTTATGTTCAACGGTGCCCGGCTCGTGGGACCTGCCATTGCGGGAATACTGATCGCGCTTTTGGGTGAAGGCATCTGCTTTCTCATTAATGGGCTGAGCTTTGTTGGCATTATTGTGGCTCTCCTTGCGATAAAGGTTCCGAAAAGAAAAAAGGCGGCGCACACATCTCGTCTGTGGCATGATTTGAAAGAGGGTTATTCCTATGCGTTTGGATTTGCACCGATCCGTTACATCCTTCTTCAGCTCGGATTGATGAGCTTCATGGGCATGTCATACGCTGTCCTCATGCCCATTTTTGCGAAAGATATTCTCCACGGCGGACCTCACACGCTGGGATTTCTCATGGCGGCATCGGGTATCGGCGCCCTCACGGGCTCCGTCTATCTCGCATCGCGGCAGACGATTCTGGGGCTTGGGCGACTCATTGCATATGCTTCCGTTATTTTCGGCATGGGGATCATCGCCTTTTCCTTTTCCAAAATTCTCATAGTTTCTTTGTCTATGATGTTTCTTACCGGATTTGGGATGATCGTACAGATAGCATCGGCTAACACAATTCTGCAGAGCATCGTGGAAGAGGATAAGCGTGGTCGTGTGATGAGCATTTATACGACGGCCATTATCGGCATGGCGCCAATCGGCAACCTCTTTGCAGGTGCACTGGCGTCTTTGATCGGCGCCCCCAACACCCTCATCTTGAGTGGATCGGCCTGCATAATCGGATCACTGCTCTTTGCCCTGAAGCTTCCTCACATAAGAAAAAAAGTTCGTCCCATTTACGTCAAGATGGGCATCATCTCCGAACTTGAATGATTAATTTCAAAAGTCTTAGCATCAAAAAATATTGGAAATTTTGTATTAATTATATTATACTCAAAGTTAGAATCTTTTGAAATGAATTGAGGTGTTTATGAGGTTTGATATTGCTAAGGACGGTAGTGGTCTGGTTTATGAAATACGGCAGATCGTAAACGTGGCCAATAAACTGAAAGAGTACGGTGTTGAGGTAACCTGGGAGAATATTGGCGACCCCATTAATAAAGGTGAAAAAATACCTGAATGG
>CAITLA010000231.1 GCA_903893135.1 uncultured Syntrophaceae bacterium
AGCGCCTGCGTAGGACCGGGGCGCTGTGAGTGGGCCTGCATCGACAGCCTCGATACATGCTACAACATCACCATGAGCTACCAGGACGAGATCCACCGCCCCATGTTTCCGTACAAATTCAAGATCAAGGTCGCGGGTTGTCCCAATGACTGCGTCGCCTCCATCGCCCGGTCGGATCTGGCTATAATCGGCACGTGGAAGGGCGATATCCCGATCGACCAGAAGGAAGTGGCGGCCTACGCCGCTTCTGGCCTGGATATACAGAGCGAAGTCTGCAATCTCTGCCCGACGAGGTGCATGGTGTGGAATGGGAAGGAATTGAAAATCTATGACGAGGACTGCACCCGGTGCATGCACTGCATCAACCTGATGCCGAAGGCCCTGAGGCCGGGAGGGGAAAGAGGTGCGACCCTCCTGATCGGCGGCAAGGCTCCCATTGTGGAAGGGGCGCTCCTCTCCTGGGTTATTGTGCCCTTCATGAAGCTGGAACCCCCTTACAATGAATTGAAAGACCTCATCTTCAAGATCCAGGACTGGTGGAGTGAAAACGGCCGGTCCCGCGAACGGGTCGGGGAACTCATCAAGCGCGTGGGCATGAGGACATTCCTGCGGGCTGTGGGACTACCCGCAGTGCCCCAGATGGTCAAGGCTCCCCGCACCAATCCGTATGTCTTTTTCTGGCCTGAAGATATCAAGAAAAAGGAGGTGAAGTGATATGCCAACCGATATCGGACCCCCTGACTATAAGACCATGCTCCCCCCCGTGATTCAGCGCAATTACGGGAAGTGGCGCTATCACGAAATCCTCCAGCCTGGTTTGATGGTGCACGTAGGCGAAACAGGAGAAGCGCTCTATACGGTGCGCGCGGGCTCGCCGCGGTTGCTTTCAACTGACCACATCCGGGAAATCTGCGATATCGCCGAGAAGTACTGCAACGGCTATCTGCGTTTCACGAGCCGCAACAACATCGAATTCCTTACCGAGGACAAGGAGAAGGTAGCCCCTCTGCTTGCGGAGCTGGCCCGGAAAAACTACCCCGTCGGAGGTACTGGGCACGCGATTTCGAATATCGTCCACACCCAGGGGTGGGTGCACTGCCACACGCCGGCAACGGACGCATCGGGCCCTGTCAAGGCGCTGATGGAAGAGATCTACGAATATTTCGTGACGATGAAGCTGCCCAACCATGTGCGGATCGCCCTGGCCTGCTGCCTGAACATGTGCGGCGCCGTCCACTGCTCCGACATCGCCATCCTCGGCATCCATCGGACTGTCCCCAAGCCGGACAATACTCGTGTCCCGAACCTCTGTGAAATCCCTACTACAGTGGCTTCATGCCCGACGGGCGCCATCCGCGGGGACACAAAGACCAAGACCGTCAGCGTCAACAACGACAAGTGCATGTACTGCGGGAACTGTTATACCGTCTGCCCGGCCATGCCCATTGCCGATGCCGACAACGACGGGATTTCCATCTGGGTAGGCGGGAAGGTCTCCAATGCCCGGAGTAAACCGACGTTTTCCAAGCTGGCGATCCCCTACCTGCCGAACAATCCGCCGCTGTGGCCGGAAACCGTTGCCGCCGTGAAGAACATCATCGAAGTGTACGCGGGCAATGCCAGGAAGCATGAGCGGATCGGCGAGTGGATCGAACGCGTCGGCTGGGAACGTTTCTTCAGTCTGACGGGTATTCCCTTCACGGACAAGCACATCGATGATTTCAACATGGCTACGGAAACGTTCAGATCAACGACGCAGTTTAAATGGAGGTAACCATGAACGAGGATCTGAAAGCAAGGGTCCTTGAGGCGTTCTGCCAGAGATCGAAGGGCGACAAGAAGATGTTCTACATCCGCGATGTTACCAAGTGGTTTCCCGATGAAGACCGGCATGCCATCCAGGATGTCGTCAAGGCCCTTATCGAGGAGGACGCCGTGAAGTACTGGTCAAGCGGAAGCACGACCTATCTTGTGCTGGCGGAATGTTATCCGAAGGAATAGCGGTGGTGGCTTGCGTAGGTGATAGAGCATGAGCCGACCCTGTCCCCGGCTGGTTATTGGGGCTTTACGTGGCAGCGCCGGCAAAACGACGCTCTGTGCGGCGTTGGCGGCGGCGCTCTATAAACGCGGCGTCACGGTGATCCCCTTTAAGAAAGGACCGGATTATATAGATGCGGCCTGGCTTGCCATGGCAGCGTCGAACCCTTGCTACAACCTCGACACCTTCATGATGGGACGGACACAGGTCGCCCGCTCCTTCTCGCGTCATGCCCCCTCGGACGCCATTTCGCTGATTGAAGGGAACCGGGGGCTTTATGATGGATCAAGTCCGGAGGGAGAGCACAGCTCCGCCGAGCTGGCCAAACTTATCAAGGCGCCCGTGGTCCTCGTGATCGACTGCGACAAAGTAACACGGACGGCGGCGGCCATGGTTCTCGGGTGCCAGCGCTTTGATCCAGAGGTGGATATCCGGGGATTGATCCTGAACCGGGTGGCAGGAACCCGCCACGCGGCGGTTGTTCGCAGGTCTCTCGAAGACCACTGCGGTATTCCCGTTTTCGGCACCGTTCCGCGGATGGCGGACATCCCTTTTTCGGAAAGGCATCTCGGACTGATCCCGCCCCAGGAACACGACCAGATTCTTCAAGCCTTGCAAATGGCGGCAGACATCGCCGGAAATTATCTGGATATGGAAGGTCTGATACAGGTCGCCCAAAGCGCCCCGCCATGGGAAGACCTTTTGGTTCCGGATGTTCTCCCGGCAGATGAGCCGGCAGACCCGGTGACCATCGGCGTGATCAGGGACAGGGCCTTTCAGTTCTATTACCCGGAAAACATCGAGGCACTCGCAGCAGAGGGCGCCAGGGCCATAGAAGTCAGCGCCATCAGCGAAGAAAAGCTGCCGTCCGTGGATGCCCTGTATATCGGGGGCGGTTTCCCGGAGACGCAGGCAGGACTTCTTGCCGACAATAAGGCTTTTCGCAGCTCCCTGCGGGATGCGGCAGAACATGGACTGCCGATATATGCCGAATGCGGCGGGCTCATGTTCCTTGGGGAATCGCTGACAGTCGGCGACAAGTATTATCCCATGGTCGGTTTCCTGGCCATCTCGTTCGGGATGGAAAAGCGCCCGCAGGGGCATGGATACACTGTCCTCCATGTTGAAGAGGAAAATCCCTTTTATCCTGTCGGGACTGAGATCAATGGCCACGAGTTTCATTACTCCCGGATACTATCCAGGAAAGAGGATGAGGGACATCTGGCTTTCCGGGTCAAGCGGGGAATCGGCATGGACGGCAAGAGAGACGGGCTCTGCCGGAAAAATGTGCTGGCCACTTTCACCCACGTACATGCCCTGGGAACGCGAGAGTGGGCGGAAGGCCTCGTCGGCAGGGCAAGAAGGTTTCGTGCCGGCAGGAAGGATTACGCCTCTTTGAAAAGCGGGCAGCAGGCCAATCAGCAATAAGAAAGTTTTCAAATATAAATTTTGGAATACATCACGATAGGAGGTTTCAAGCATGCCCAGGATAGAACTGGCAGGGAAGACGTATGAGGTGGATGAAGACGGGTTTCTCCAGGAGCTCGATGAGTGGAGCGAGGAATTCGCCCAGGCCTATGCGAAAGAGGAAAGCATCGAGGGGACATTGAAGGAAGAACACTGGAAAATTATCAACTATCTGCGGAATTATTTTCAGAAGTTCGGCATAGCGCCCATGATCCGCAAGCTCTGCAAGGAAAACGGCATCGACATGAAAAAGCTCTACGAGCTATTTCCGACAGGGCCCGCCAAGGGGGCCTGCAAGCTGGCCGGACTATCGAAACCGACCGGGTGCGTCTGATGACAGGTTCAGAATTCATTGCCGGCATATTCCCTTATATCGCCGTCGCGTTTTTCCTGATGGGAACGGCATGGCGGTTTGTGCGCTGGCTGTCCCTGCCGCCCCACGTGAAATGGACATTATATCCAGTGCCGGAACGACTCACGGGCCAGTTGAGATACATGGCGAAGGAAATGTTCACCTTCGAGACCCTTTACAAATTCAACCGCCGCCTCTGGTTCGGGTCGTTCTCTTTGCACATGGCGATGGTGGGGTTTGCAGTCTTTTTCATCCTGTACCTTTCGGGATGGTCAACGAAGTGTGTCGTACAGTTGTGCCTATGGGTCATGGTTATTGCCCCAATCTATATCATGGGACTCAGGATCTACGATAAGAACCTTAGACTGCTTTCAAACTTTGAGGAATTCTTCAATCTTGCATTTCTGGCAGGTGTCGCTGCGGCATGCCTCGCGGCGTCGGTGCCTTATGTTCCCGATTCTCTTCGTCTGTACTTTTGGGGGTTGACGGAATTCCGGCCCGATGTGTCATTCCTCTCCACTGTCCATATTCTGGCCGTGTTTCTGGGAGGACTTTTTTTAATGTATCTGCCATTCAGCAAAATGATCCATTACGTTTCCAAGTACTTCACCTATCACCATATCAACTGGCAGAAAAAATGACAGCAGAGCATATATGACCAAAGAGAACGAGCAGAACCAGGAGAAAGACCCCAAATACCCATTCCGCAGCGAAAAGCTCCTTCCACGTGAGGAGCGGGTAGTGCGTTTCCTCTCGACCCTTCAGGATATCCTGGGCGCAAAGATCTACAACCTGCCCCTGGATACGTATCTCGGAACATGCGCCAAGTGCAATAACTGCGCCGAGCAGTGCCAGGTATACCAGACCTCACGGGATCAGCGGGATCTGCCCGCCTGGCGGTCCGACCTCCTCCGGAAGGTATACAAAAAATACTTTACCACCTCGGGAAAGCTCTTAGGCAGGCTCGTGGGTGCAGAGGCGCTTACGGGAGAAGACATCGACAACATGGTGGATGCCTTCTACCGTTGCAACATGTGCCGACGCTGCGGCGTCAACTGCCCGTTGGCCGTGGACAACGCTTTGGTCACGCGAGTTGGCCGGGTAATACTGGAGAGGCTCGGTTTCGTCCCCACTAATATGACAGTGAGCACCAGGGCGCAGCTCGGCGAGGTAGGCAATACGTCCGCCATTCCCAAGGCGGCCTTCATAGATACACTCGATTTTCTCGAAGAGGAACTGCGGGACGAGACAGGCATTGCCATCCCCATCCCCCGCGACGTAGAAGGCGCTGAATTCTTCTTTGCTGCCCCCGTGAGCGACTACATCATGGAGGCGGATACCCTCCTTGGCATCGCAAAGACGTTTTACGCTGCCGGAGCCAGCTGGACCGTCAGCATGGAGAACTTCGACGCCATCAATTATGGACTGTTCTACAGCGACGCGGATCTGGAGAAGGTCCTCAACCGCCTCCTGGAAGCTGCCAACAGCCTGAAATGCAAAACCATCGTTATCGGTGAATGCGGTCATGCCACAAAAGTTGGCCTCCTCTTCCAAAAGGTCTACGGGCGGCCAGAATATCAGGGAATGAATTTTAAGAATATCATCGAGGTGAGCCATAGCTTCCTTACGGAAGGAAAACTGGCGTTTGATTCGACAAAGAACCCGGAGACGATCACCTACCACGACCCCTGCAACCTGGGGCGCGGGTCGGGTCTCTACGAACAGCCGCGGGAACTCCTAAAGGCGGCGGTGATGCATTTCGTCGAAATGACGCCGAACCGGCAGATGAACTATTGCTGCGGCGGTGGCGGCGGGCTTGTGGTCGTGGAGGATTTGCACGATTGGCGGATGTCCACCGCGGGGCAGAAGAAGGTGGAGCAACTCCGCGCGACAGGCGCGAAGCTCGTCTGCGCCCCCTGCGCCAACTGTAAGAAACAGATCCGGGAACTTGTCCATGCCCATAAACTGGATATGGAAGTCGTGGGACTCCACGATCTTCTCGGAAAAGCCATCGTTTTATCGGGGAAGGCGTAAAATAATAACGGCGGTGAAAAGGTAACAGATAATGAACATGGTCTTTTCTCTTCTTGCCATCGTGATCTTGATCTTTATCGCCTTGGGCGGGGCCGTGCTCGCGGGACTGAAGCCTGTCTTTTTTGTCGTCATCCCCTGCAGCGCCTTTGCCGTTTTTGTGGCAGGCTTTATCTACCGCATTTTGTCCTGGGGAAGACTGCCTGTTCCCTTTTCCATACCCACGACCTGCGGTCAGGCAAAATCCTTGCCCTGGATCAAGAGCGATTATCTGGAAAGCCCTCCGTGCACCGCCACTGTCATCGGCAGGATGGCACTGGAGGTTCTCCTCTTCCGTTCGCTCTTCAGAAACACCCGGCTGTATCTCTACGATGAGCGCCCCGTCTATGCGAGCGCTAAGTGGCTCTGGTTTTTCGCGCTTCTCTTTCACTGGTCTTTGCTTGTAATTATTTTGCGGCACATGCGTTTCTTCATCGAGCCCGTTGCCCCCCTCATCAACGGCCTTGCAGCCATAGACGGTTTTTTTGACATTGCCATACCGACATTTTTTTTGAGTGATGCAGCGATAATTCTGGCATTGACATTCCTCTTCCTGCGGAGGGTGGTTGTCCGAGAGCTCCGCTACATCTCTCTTTTCACCGATTATTTCGCCGTTGCTTTAATCCTGGGCATCGCGATTACGGGCATTCTTATGAGGAATTTCTTCCCCGTCGATATCGAAGAGGTGAAGACAATGGCCCTGGGTTGGGTGACATTTGCGCCCTATGTCCCCAAAGAAATGAGCGCCCTCTTTTATATTCACCTTCTTCTCGTCTCAGTACTCCTGGCGTGGTTTCCTTTCAGCAAGCTCATGCACATGGGGGGAGTATTTCTCAGCCCGACGCGGAATATGGCCAACGACAGCCGGATGCGCCGGCACATTAATCCCTGGAATGCGCCCGTCAAGGTTCACACCTACGAGGAATATGAGGATGAATACCGGGACAAGATGAAAGAGGCAGGACTGCCTCTGGACAAGGAGTAGAGATGTCCTCTATCAAGATACCCAAACCTGAGGAGATGATGCGGATCAGCTACAAGCCGCCACGGACGGCGTGGATGGACACCCCTGTCGATTTCCGTCCGGGGACATGGAGCTACAGCGGAGCCGCCAAGAATCTCATCTACCTCGATATGCCGAACCCCAGGGCCTGGCAACCATACGAAGAGGATTGGAAACTGCCGGCTAACTGGAAGGAGATAATCCTTGAGGGGATGCGGGAGCGCTTGGATAAATACCGTTCCTTCAGGCTCTTCTTGGACCTATGCGTGCGGTGCGGCGCCTGCGCCGACAAGTGTCACTTCTACATCGGCAGCGGTGATCCAAAGAATATGCCCGTCCTGCGGGCGGAGCTCCTGCGCTCCGTCTATCGCCGCTACTTCACGGAATCGGGAAAGCGCTTCGGCAGGCTCGCCGGCGCGCGCGATCTGACCGTGGATGTCCTCAAGGAGTGGTTTTACTACTTCTACCAGTGCACGGAGTGCCGTCGGTGCTCAGTTTATTGTCCCTATGGCATCGACCAGGCGGAGATCACCATAATGGGCAGGGAACTCCTCAATCTCGTCGGGTGCAACATCAACTGGGTCATCGAACCGGTGGCGAACTGCTTCCGGACGGGAAACCACCTCGGCATTCAGCCCGGCGGCGTCAAGGACATGCTTGAATTCCTGGCGGAAGATATCGAAGAACGCACCGGCGTCAAGGTGGAAGTTCCCATCAACAAAAAGGGTGCGGACATTCTCTTCATCACGCCTTCCGGCGACTATTTCGCTGACCCGGGGACGTACACATGCATGGGTTACATGATGCTCTTCCACGAGATCGGCCTGAATTATACCTTCAGCACCTACGCCTCCGAAGGGGGGAATTTCGGCCTCTTCACGTCCCACGAGATGGTCAAGCGCCTCAACAACAAGATTTATGCGGAAGCGAAGCGGCTGGGGGTCAAATGGATTCTTGGGGGTGAGTGCGGCCATATGTGGCGGGTCATCCATGAATACATGGATACGATGAACGGCCCCGCCGATTTCCTCGAAGAGCCTGTCTCTCCCATAACGGGAACGCTGTTCGAAAACGCCCGGTCCACGAAGATGGTGCATATCGCGGAATTCACAGCCGACCTGATCAGGAATGGAAGACTGAAACTGGATCCCGCGCGGAACGATCATCTGCGGATCACCTTCCATGATTCCTGCAATCCCGCCCGCGGCATGGGACTCTTCGAAGAGCCGCGGTATATTATCAGAAATTCCGTGCGCAATTTCTACGAGATGCCCGAAGATACAATCCGGGAAAAGACCCTGTGCTGCGGGGGCGGCGCCGGTCTCGGCAACGACGAAAACATCGAAATGCGAATGCGGGGAGGCATGCCCCGTGCGATGGCCGTTAAGCATGTCAAGGAAAAGCACGGCGTGAATCGACTCGCCTGCATGTGCGCCATCGACCGCTCGACCCTGACCTCGCTGATGGAGTACTGGGTGCCCGGCGTGACGGTGGCAGGTGTCCACGAACTGCTGGCCAATGCCCTTGTCATGACGGGTGAAAAAGAGAGAACGACGGATCTTCGCGGAGAGCCGCTCAAGGAAAGAACAGACGATGAAGCTCTATAACCGGGGGATAATTATCGCAGGGATAGTGGTTTTCGCGGTCGTGGTTACCTTCCCATTCTGGTATGACCGGGGGAAAACCATTGCCCCGCCTGCAATCGAGCTCGACACGCCTGCAATCCAGAAGCTTTCGGATAAGCGCTGCGTGGAGGATACCGCCTTCATGCGGGACAATCATATGAAACTTCTGGCATCGTGGCGGGACAGCGTGGTACGGAAAGGCAATCGCCTATACACGGCAAAGGACGGAAGGGTATTTGAAATGGGTCTTACCAGCAACTGCCTTACGTGTCACACAAACAAGTCTCGTTTCTGCGACCGGTGCCATGATTATGCCGGGGTCAAGCCGAACTGCTGGAACTGCCATATCAATCCCGAGGAGGTCCTGTGATGGCGCCTACCCGGAGGGAGTTTCTGATTATAGCTGGCCTCTCAGCCATCGGCGCTGCCTGCCCGCCCCTGGGCAGGATCATCGCTAAAGAGACACCGTCATCGCGAGCTATTCTGCCCGGCGCCCCGGGGAGCGTCACGGCCCTCACGGCGAAGCGCTGGGCAATGGTGGTGGACACGCAGAAATGCTACGACGGCTGTACAGACTGCATTACTGCCTGTCACGAAGCGCACAATGTCCCGGATATAAGGAATCCCAAACATGAGGTCAAATGGATATGGCCGGAGCGGTTTGAGAAGGTCTTTCCTACGGAGAGCCATGCCCGCATTCACGAGGTAGTCCGGAAACAGATTATACCGGTTCTCTGCAACCACTGTGACAACCCGCCCTGTGTGAGAGTCTGCCCCACTGGGGCCACATTCAGACGGACGGACGGCATCGTGATGATGGATTCACACCGATGTATCGGATGCAAGATATGTCTCGCTGCCTGTCCCTTCGGGGCGAGAAGCATCAACTTCGTAAATCCCCGTCCCTTCATCCGCAAGCTCAACCTCGATTTCCCGACGCGGAGCAAAGGAGTGATCGAGAAGTGCAATTTCTGCGAGGAACGCCTGGCACGGGGTATTCGCCCGGCCTGTGTCATGGCCTGCCCGGAAAAGGCCCTGTTCTTCGGGGACGTGGATAATCCCCGATCGAAAGTCTGCCAGATTCTCGACAGGCATTTCTCCATCCGCCGGAGGGCGGAGCTGGGAACGAAACCGCAGGTCTATTATATTTTGTGAGGATGTAATGCTGGAAAAAGCGCTGACAGGAAGCCGCAGATACATAGGACTGGTGGCAGTTCTCCTTGCTCTCTTCGGGATGGGTGTGTATTTCTACCTCCGCCAGCTTGAGTACGGCCTGGGTCTCACCGGCATGAGCCGCGATGTCTCATGGGGATTGTACATCTCCCAGTTCACCTTCCTCGTCGGGATCGCCGCCTCGGCGGTGATGGTCGTCCTGCCTTACTATCTGCATGACTACAAGGCCTTCGGAAGGATCACCGTCCTCGGGGAATTTCTCGCCATAGCGGCGGTAATCATGTGCGTCACCTCTATCTTCGTCAATCTCGGCCAGCCCGCGCGGGTCCTGTATGTCATGTTCTATCCATCCCTCACGTCGGTGCTCTTCTGGGACATGGTGGTTATCAGCGTCTATCTCGTGCTCAACGTCGTCACGGGCTGGACGGTTCTCTCCTGCGTGAAAGAAGGCGTGCCGCCGCCGGCCTGGATAAAGCCCTTTATCTATCTCTCCATCCCCTGGGCCATCAGCATCCATACTGTGACGGCCTTTATCTATGCCGGCATGCCCGGCAGGACCTTCTGGCTAACGGCGATCATGGCGCCCCGGTTCTTGGCCGCAGCCTTCGCTTCCGGCCCGGCGCTGTTGATACTTTTGTGCTTCGTGCTGAAGCGTTTCGGCGGGTTCGATGCCGGAAAAAAAGCGATCGACACTCTGGCGAATATCGTGACCTATGCCCTCGTTACGAGCATATTCTTCGTGCTGGTGGAGCTCTGGACTGTTTTCTACAGTCAGGTTCCCGACGACATGGAGCATTACCGTTTTCTTTTCGTGGGACTGGATGGCTATAACACCATTGCGCACGGGATGACTGTTGCCGTCATCTCGGCCGCGGTAGCCCTTGTGCTGCTCATCAATCCACGGACCCGGAAGAAGGATTCCTTTCTGGCCGTGGCCTGCGTCCTGGTATTTCTTTCCCTCTGGATCGAAAAAGGCCTCAGTCTGCTGGTGACCGGTTTTACCCCCTCGCCCTTAGGCCAAATCACCCACTACACCCCCACCGGGCCGGAAGTGGCCATTGCCATCGGTATCTGGGCCATGGGGTTCCTGATTATCACGGTGCTTTACAAGATTTTTCTTTCCGTCAGGGAGGCGGCGGAACTGGATTAGGATACATCAACCGGGCAGACGTAAAAACGCCTCATGTCGATTCAAGTCCCAGCCTCGACGCCATAGACTTCAGGCTTGATCATAGACTTCTTCCTCAAAGTGTTATGCTCAATGGTTTCATTCCTGTAGTAGATTTCTTATGAAAATCTTGCTAGTCTGAATGTGAAACTAGCATTTGATAAAGTTTCATCTCGTATAATCATTCTTGAGGGACATGCGGAAAATGCTTGATAATGAGAATCCTGTATCGAAAGAGTTTCCTGAGCTGTTCCACTATACGAATGTGTCCGCCTTAACGAATATCTTCAAAGAACACATTTTTCGTGCGACACATTACGAGGACCTGAATGATAAATCCGAGTTGGAACGATTCAGCCTGAAGGTGAGGGACTTCATACGTCCCATTATTCGGGAATATTTCTCTATGAGAATGCAGCATGACATACAGATCGCCAAGGAAGTCAACAGAGATGGCGGTATTGATATATTGGTCGATAAAGAGGCAGCAATGTTCCTAGATACAACCCACAAAGTTACCTTCGGAAAAAATGCACTTGAACCGTTCGTTTGCTCTTTTTGCGCCCATGGTGCGAAATCCTATGAGGCGAAGCACGGGCTTCTCAGTCAATGGCGAGGGTATGCCGCAGATGGCGGTGTCGCCATTGTGCTTGACACCCGAGGTATTGAGGACAGAATGCAGCACGAACAGGGAATCTTCGCGCATCCTATAAATCACATCGCTGATGTGATTTACGATAATGACGATGCAGGAATAAAGAAGAACTTTAGCACCGTGTTCAAACATTTTCCGGAGATACTCGATATGTTATACAAAAATAAACAGCCACCCTACGAACTAATATTTGACCATTTCATCTATGGATCCACCTTGGTAAAACACCACGGATTTTATGAAGAAAAAGAAGTCCGTATCGTGGTGGCTCCGAGGCCGAACAGGGATTCCATCCTCTATGTACCAGAGCACGAATCAAAACCGTCGAAAGTGATCCGCTACACGCAACGAGGCAATAGCGAAGTCCGATACATCGAATTGTTCGGCGATGCTCCGCTTCCTATCAAACGCGTCATCATTGGACCTTCCCAATTCCAGAATCTAAATCACCAGAAGGTTACTGATCTAGTTCAAGATTCGAACATCGAGGTCGTAATGTCCGATACCCCGTTCTTGGGCTGAACCAAAAGAGTCCATAAGAGAACATTCTGAACAGTTGTAGGTGTAGTTAATAATCATCAATGCTCTAATGAATAGACTCAGGAGTTACGGCGACGCCGTACTTGATTCCAGACTGAGTCGCGTCAGCGTTCATGAGGTAATTGAGTATGATGTCCACACAATAATCGAGACGGAAGTTAGACTTTAATGTAAAGATTTTTCAATCAACTCAGGGAGGTCCATCATGATCGCTTTTGAAGGGAAGAATAGTCTTCATAACAAACCAACAAATCTCGAAAAGAAGAGAGTCATTTATATATCAGGCGTAATTTCCAAAGCCATCCTTTTAATATGCGTCATGGTCGGTGTAAGTGCATGCGCGCCGGCGCTTTACCACGTCAACCTGAAGTATGAACCGTCGGAAAAATCTGTGAAGCTGGAGAAAGCTGGACCGGATTTCCCTATTACAGTTGCCATGTTTAACGATATTCGAAAGATGGATGACAGGCTGCTCCTGGGGAGGGTTACGACTCTACAGGGAGATCGGATCCCCATTCTCCCAAAATATAATAAAGTGACCGAGGCAGTGACCACAAATATCAGGGAATATCTTTTTAAGTCGGGCTATAAAATCTCAAATGACATACCCGTTTGGGACTTAAAGGAAGAAACTGTCAGCCAAGACAGTGGGAGAATATTGATTGGCGGCAATATCGACGAGCTTGAGATTGTTTGCGAGAAATCGTTCCCGGCGAAAACTTATCAGGCTAAAATCAAATTGACTTTTGTCTTCGCTAATGTTCCGGATAAGAAAATATTTTATCGATCGACCGTGGAAAATAGTAATTCTCTGCAAGATGTTTCGTTTTCTGAAGAGTTGTTGGAAAAGCAGATAAATGCGGTGCTTTCAGATGCACTTGGAAGTATGTTCAACGACCCGAAAATGAAAAAGACAATCGAAGAAGGGGCAAAGATTAAGAAATAGTGCAACATCAATGAAGAGAAAGGAGGAAAACAGGCGATGGCAAAGGCGTCTACCAGCAAAAAGAAACGGACTGCAAAGAAAAGTGTGAAGAAGGCGACGGTGAAAAGCAAGATGTCTGTTGCGAAAAAAAATGTAAAGAAAGCGGCGCCAAAGGGAAAGATGCCAGTGGCGAAAAAGGCCGTGAAGAAAGCAGCACCGAGGAGCACAAAGCGGGTGGTAAAAAAAGCCGTCAAGAAGGCGGCTCCCAAGGGAAAGAAGCCGGTTGCGAAAAAGGCAGTGAAGAAGGCAGCGCCGAGGACCACGAAGCCGGCAGTAAAAAAAGCTGTCAAGATAGCGCTACCAAAGACCCCAGCACCGGCAGTAAAAGAGGACATGAAGGCCACAGTTGTCGAGAAACCGCGATGGCCTGTATTGAAAAGCGGACCACACCTGGAAGTGCTTGGAAGATGGGAATTCTCAGTTTGGAATCCAAACATTGCCGCCCTCAGATTTTTGAAACATAAATAAGGGATATACGACCGGCAATCACATAATGATCACCGGTAAGCGGTTCGTATAGCTTGTTGGGACTTGAACCGGTCTTATTTATATCTGCCGCCGTGGTTTGGCACATGTGAAACTGGCCAGCCAAAATCTGCACCCGTCCATTTCCGTTGCCTTAGTATGCATGTTTTTGCAGCTTAACAATTTCTGTTGCTTCAAATCTGAAAATCTGTAAAAATCTGTCCATCGGTACTTTCTCACAGTCTCAATTAAGGCGTTATAAGTGACATGAGAAAAGATATTAGAGCTAAGCTCCAGAAATCAAACTTCGATTTTATCATTCGGAAGATTCCTTTTTTGTCCTGCCTCTCAGAAGATGAATTAGCCAATCTGAGGAAGGATGTTGTTGAGAAACACTTTAAGAAAAATCAGGTCATCCTGTACGAAGAGGATACAATCAATTACCTCTACTTTGTTTATTCCGGCAAGGTAAAGGTCATTCAGCTCAGCGCGGAAGGCCAGGAGAGAATCGTTGCCATTCGAAAGAGAGGAGAATTCTTCGGTGAGATGGCCATACTCGACGGCATGACCGCACCAGCCACAGTCGTCGCTATGGAGGAAACAAGCGTCGGATTCATCTCAGCAAAAGATTTTCAAAGCCATCTATTGCAGAATAGGCAAGTACTGATGGAGATTATATCCATGCTCTGCTCACGGTTGAGAGAGGCATGGCTGATGCTCAAGGTGTTGAGCTTTGCCGGCGCAGAGCAGCGGATAAGAGTGATGCTGAAAAATGTTGGCGACCAGTTCGGGGTCAAGGATCAGAGAGGAATAATTATCAACTTAAGACTCAGACACAAAGACATTGCCGAACTTGCAGCTACCGCGAGAGAAACGGTCACCCGCTCCCTCAAACGATTTGTTCAGTCGGAAGAGATTGAAATTTTAGAAAACAAACATATTCTTCTGAAGCCCGCCTTTTTCAAGGAAATTGATCTGTAAAGACTTTCCGGCAAAGATTATCAGCGCTGTTGCGCTTTCAACTCTCCCGGTTTGAGCATCGCGTAAGCGAAGCGCATCAACGGTGTCGGCACATTTTTCTCCGCGCCCATGCGGACAACGACGCCGATCAACGACTCCAGCTCGGACGGCTTCCCGGCCTCCACATCACGCTGCATCGACGGCTTTATGCCTGGTGCGCTGCTGTCAATGAAGGCTTGCGTCTTGGCGAGTATGTCGGCATCAAGTTTCACGCCCCTGGCTCTCGCTACGGCCGCCGCTTCGTCGATAGCCTCGCCGAGCACAGCACGCGCTTCCGGCACACCGCGGTACTCACCGAACGTCACGCGCGTCAGGCTGCCCATGGCGCTGACGGATGCAATAAAAACGAATTTCGTCCACAGGACTTTCAGGATATTGTCGCTTACTTCAACTGCCGCGCCGGTTTCCTTAAGTAGATCGTAAACGGAAGTCAGCCGCGGTGTCGTCTTTCCGCTGAACTCACCCAACGCGATGCGGCGGAATTCACTGTACTGGCCGATCACGCCCGGCGCTTCGATTGCTGCGGAAAGCCACGTAGCTCCCCCCAGCACGTGATCCATTCCCACCACCTGGCCGATGCGATCTGCCGCGTCTACGCCGTTCTGGAGTGGAACTACCACTGTGTCCTTGCCGACCATGGGTTTGATCGCCTTTGCCGCTTCGTCGGTCTGATACGTCTTTGTTGCAAATATTATGAGGTCAACCGGTCCGACGTCAGCAGGTTTGTCAGTTGCCTTGGCCTTCGAGACTTGGAAATCGCCGTGGACGCTCTTCACTTGCAGGCCTGTCTTGCATATTGCCTGAAGATGCGCACCGCGGGCAATAAACGTCACATCCTTGCCTGCCTTCGCAAGCAGTCCTCCGTAGTATCCTCCAACTCCGCCTGTTCCCATGATTGCGATTTTCATATGCACCTCCCAGATGACTGACTACGATTACATCGTATCAGCTATTGTAATACATAAATAATTTTTCACAAATAGAATCTTAGAACTTGATCAGGCATTAAGCAGTCTTAAAATGTTGTGACATACGATATTTTCGAAATCCTCTTTCCCGAGGCTCATCCCTTTTACTTCCTGAAGCTCGCCGCCGGGCGTACCGAAGGGGAAATCGCTTCCGAAAAGGATTCTCCTGCTTCCATACTTGTCCATGAATTGTGCAATCTCCCGTCCCGAGGCAAGCGCAGTATCGGCATAGACGGTTTCGTCATCCCAGATCCCTGACTTGAAGAGTGCGGAAAAGCCGCCGTTCAGTCCCCCCATGTGAGGAATGATGATTGTGGTTTTTCCATTTACTCTTCTTATGAAAGAGCGGGTGTTCGCGAAAGATTCTTCCAGGACAATGGGAAGCTTCAGACGATATGCCTCCTGCAAGAATGTCTCACAGAGCGGATCGTCGTAATGATAAACCGGTTCGTATTCGTGGCGATGCCACTTAATTGCCTTGTAACCTTTCTTCAGCTCGTCCTTCCTGAAGTCGTTCCATACAAAGTAATAGGAAAAGAAATTCTCGTGGGTTCGCTGGATGTCCAGCACATACTGGTTGGCTTGCTGCCTGCAGGTGACCCAGGCGAAATTGTCTTTGAAGTCATAGTCGTACCTGTCATAGATATCCTCCACCGGTGCAAAAAGGCATGCCCCCTGGATTCCCGCGGAATCAAGGTATCTCTTGATGTCCTCAAAGGGCAGATTGGAATTCTGGATACCGCAGTGCATATGGGAATCAACAATCTTTGTACTCATCTATCATTCCTTAAGCCCTGCTTTGTATAAAGGGGACTGTTTCCTAATGTCATTATTCCCCATCCCTCTTTCATAAGGGGGGTGAGAAAGAAAGCAAGAAAACGTAAAACCCCGTCCTCATGTGAATTCGAGAAACGGGGTCTTACGGAAGAGCAGGGAATCACAACTATCAGACTGGATCTAAATTACTTTTTTTTGGCCTTGGCAGCAGGCTTTTTCCCGGCTTTCTTCTTGGCGCCCTTTTTTACAGATGCTTTCTTTGCTTTCGCTGCGGGCTTTGCCTTAGCCTTTGCTTTTTTCTTCGCCTTGGCGGGGGCCTTCATTTTGACCATTTCCTCATCACAGCAAATAAGTCCACCCACTACACAGCCGCACTCCTCGTCTACGACGATGACAAGGTCGCATACTTCACACGTCAAATAATCTCCTTCTTTCAAAGTTGCCATTCTCTTCACCCTCCTCTAAAATTGTTTTTTCCCAGTCGCTGACAGACCGGCTCAGTAATCATATGCAAGTTATTTTATATTACGCATGATGATTGTCAAGACATTATGCAATTTATTTTTTGAGAAAAGATCCTGTGCGCTATCAAACTCTACGAGTATGCAAAAAAATGTTCTGCTATGATGATTGTATGTTTTTCACAAAATCGTTGATAACTGCCGCGATTATTGACGGCTGTTCCATAGGGATGAGATGTCCCGCATCTTTAACGATAACGTGAGAGCCCTTCTTCAGCATGGAGACAATCCGCTTGAAGTCAACAAAGTTCTTAGTGTCACTATGCTCTCCCTCGATGACAAGGACAGGACACGAAACCTCAGGCAGCAGAGGCCACGGGTTATATTGCGCGCCGCCCATGAAGAGACCTGCTTCCATTTCGGGTTTACAGACCAATTGAAGCCCGCCCCCCTCTTTCGGTTCCATGCCATACGCAACATAGAGCTCAAGCATTTCATCGTTCCATTTCTTGAAGAGCTCTCTCGATCTGAGATAGTCCATAGCCTCTGACTCGTTCTTCCAGTAGTTCCTCCGTTTAATTGCCAGGGAAGCCAGTGGATGGTCTTTTACGGCAATTTTAACGCGATAGAAATCATCGGAGAGGAGGATGGGCTCTATCAGTACCATGCCCTTTGCTCTTACGCCGTGAGCCGCGTTTGCAATCGTGCAGATAGTCGCTCCCATAGAGTGTCCCACGAGGAATGCATCGTCGATATCGATGCTGGCCAAAAGAGCGGCAATGTCTCTCGCAATCTTTGCCCAGCCGAGACCGCCCTTTTCAGGATCTTCTATCCGGTAGTCGCACATATACGGGGCGATGATCCTGTATGATGGATATAATTCTCTTGCGATAGGGTGCCATAGCCAGGGCGTAAAACCCGTCGCGTGAAGAAGGATTAGTGTGGGCCCACGGCCGTCATATAAGAGATACGGCAGGTCGGTATTACCAACATCCTGAGTCATCAATACGGGCATCACCGGGCCCTTCGCGGTGGCAGGCATATCAATATCCCCTTCCTTCCATTATAAGTAACTGACACTATTACCTCACATCGATATTATCAATGCAAGAAATTTTGAAGCTCTCCGCAGCAAGCTGCGGAGAATCTTCGATTCTTAAGGAACAGCAGTTCGTCATTCGCTCGCTACCGAATTCAATCCATCTCGCCAAAAGAAGGAACGATTCTCAAGAGGCGGGCAAATGTGAATGCCGCTATAATATAGAGCAAGACGGCTATCAGAATAATGGATTTGAAACCCCAACTAATGGCGATTAACACTGTCGCCGAACTTCCGATAACGGAGAAGAAACCGTTTATGCTCCACGCCCAGGGGATGAGGCTTCCCCGTGCTGTCGCCAACGCGCTCAGCCCCGATGGAAAGGGGATGCCCATGGGAATGGCGAGGGGAGCAATGAGTAGACTGCAGAAAAGCATTCTCAGCCAGAGAGGAAGCCCCGCAAGGACATCATGCAGCCATCGGTCGGCGGTAATGAAAATGATGCCCACGAGACCAATGGCAAGTACGGACCAGAATATGTGTCTGGATTTGATGGGACTGACATTCCCTGCAATCAGGCTCCCTATCCCTGAATAGACGAGGAATGAGCCGATTACGACGCTTGCGGAGAAGATGGGATCATAAAGATAGCGGATGAATTGCTGAAGAAGGGATATCTCCAGGAACATATATGCCAGTCCGAGAGAGCCAAAATAAATAATAATCGATGTAAGACCCCTGTAGGAAGGAATAATGAACGGCATGGGAGCCAGGATGAAAATTATGCCTAAGAAAAAAACGACGCACGCCGTTATCCATACCAGTATATATCCCCAATCCAGGAAAGGAATCATGGCGCGGTTGGACGAACCGAGATATTCCTTGAGCATTTCAATTTTAAAAAAGTGAGAAAAGAAAGGCCTGTCGTCTGTGGCCGGTCTTATATAATAAGGATATGTATCGTAGAACATTTTTCTTTCCTTAGATAACAGGCTGATTGCTGCAGAATAAAAAGGGTCGCCTTCAAACTTATTAAAAATATTTGTCTCTTTTTCTGTAACTCCTGGATAATAGGAAATATCGAAAAGATGTGCTTTGCAGAATTCCTTTATGGCTTCCGTCTCTTTCTCGTGAAAGCTGCCGTGTTTCATAAGAAGCGTGGCGGTTTGCCAGCTCCTGATCATGACGATCGATTGGGCAGGTGCGTTTTTGGCGCCCTGTTCAATAGCCTCCATAGCCATGGCGAGAAGCTTGATGTTGTCCCGCGGAGGATTCTTGATCCATGTGGAGATGGAGAGTATACCCTCAGGCGTGAGGCGCTCCATGCATAGCCTCAATGCCTCCGTGGTAAAGAGATAGTTTTCATTGAGGGAATAAACACCGGCAGACGCGGCTCCCATGGACTCCAGGAGGCTGATCTCTATGAGATCAAAACGCTCTTCCGTTCTTTGTAAATATCCCCGCCCCTCTTCGATAAAAGCATAAGTGTCCGCGGAACTATAAATATCTCCGCTGAATGTCTTATATGGTCCTTGCATCAGCTGGATGATGTCCCTGTTCATTTCCACAACGGAGATGCCCTTCGCAGCGTGTTGCCTGGCATTGAGTATTTCCGTTCCGGAGCCGCCGCCGATAATGAGCACGTCAGGGTGATTTAGAATCTTATACGCGACTGAGTTGGTGCGGTAATCCATGAAGCGGACGTCATTTAAATTGCCGGAGAATTCATTTATTGCGCCAACCG
>CAITLA010000232.1 GCA_903893135.1 uncultured Syntrophaceae bacterium
ATTCAATCAGGTGGGCATTATCCGGTTTTTCCAATACGACGGTCTGGCTCATATTTGGGGCATTTATGTTCGCCCTGGGCTATGAAAAGACAGGGCTTGGCAAACGCATTGCCCTGGTACTGGTGGAGTTTTTGGGCAAGAGTACCCTGGGCTTAGGGTATGCGATAGCTTTTTCTGATCTGATTATCGCCCCCTTCACTCCCTCCAACACCGCCCGGAGTGCCGGCACTATTTTCCCCATCATCCGCAACATCCCGGGCATTTACGGTTCTGCTCCGGGGGAGACGAGCCGCAAGATCGGGGCGTATATCATGTGGACTGCCTTTGCAACTACCTGCGTCACAAGTTCGATGTTCATCACGTCTTTGGCCCCGAACCTGCTGGCCCTTGAGTTGGTCAATAAGACGGTGAAAATAAGCATTTCCTGGACTGAATGGTTTGTCGGATTCCTCCCCGTAGGTATCATTCTCATTTCTGTTCTGCCGTACCTCATTTATAAGATCTACCCACCGGAAATCAAATCGAGCGGAGAGGTCCAATCCTGGGCGACTCAGGAGCTGGGCAAGATGGGCAAGTTCACCCGCAAGGAACTGGTGATGGCTCTGTTGGCCATTCTCGCACTGACTCTGTGGATATTCGGAGGAAGCATCGTGGATGCCACGACTGTCGCAGGAGTGGTCATATCGTTGATGGTGATTACAGGAATTGTCACGTGGGACGATATCCTGAGCAACAAAGCCGCTTGGAATGTTCTGGTCTGGTTTGCCACGCTCGTGGCGATGGCAGATGGCCTCAATAAGGTAGGCTTTGTAACCTGGTTCGCTAAGAGCGCATCAGCCCTCCTGACGGGGATGTCGCCCATAGTCATCATGGTCAGTCTGGTAGTGATATTTTTTGTAGTTCATTACATGTTTGCGAGCATCACCGCACACGTCACGGCGGTTCTGCCTGTAATTCTGGCCGCCGGTGCCCTTGTGCCGGGCATTCCTGTCAAGGTTTTTGCGCTTCTTCTCTGTTACAGCTTGGGGATAATGGGTGTCATATCCCCGTATGCCACCGGTCCTGGCCCTGTCTATTTCGGAAGCGGATACGTCAACCGCAAAGATTTCTGGACTTTGGGACTCATTTTCGGGCTGATCTTTCTTGCCGTGCTCTTAGCAGTTGGCACACCGTATCTCCTCTCTATCTATCCATGATATTGATGGGGAGAATAGGCGCAGTATCTCAAGGCCGTATGAAATGATGGAACCTGCCCGAGAAGGGAAGGAATAATCTAGATTGAAAGGGGATCATATGTCGTCCTATCGAGTCGCAATCATCCCGGGGGATGGGGTTGGAATCGAGGTGGCAACAGAAGCCGCCAAGACCCTACAGACAGTTGCCGATAAACATGGCTTCAGAGTGGAGATGGAAAATTTTAACTGGGGGTGCGACTATTACTTGAAGAATGGTGTCATAATGCCCGCAAGAGCCCTCGATATATTGCAGGAATTTAATGCAATTTTTTTGGGATGTATCGGTGATGCCAATAAAGTGCCAGACCATATATCGCTTACGCTGCTTCTTGCAATTCGCAAAGGGTTTGATCAATACATAAATCTGCGTCCGATCAAACTTTATCCCGGGGTTGAATCGCCGGTGAAGACTGCCACACCTGAGACTGTCGATATGGTGGTAATCCGCGAGAATACGGAAGGAGAATATTCGGCGGCAGGGGGCTTTTTCAAGCTGGGAAGTCCCGATGCCTTTGCGATTCAGACCGGTATCTTTACACAAAAAGGGTGTGAAAGGGCGATACGCTACGCCTTTGAGCTTGCCCGAAAGAGGAAAAAGTTTGGCGATAAAGCTCCCGTCGGAATGGTTACCAACTGTACGAAGTCCAATGCACTCAACTATTCCATGGTCTTTTGGGACTCGGTGTATAAGAAAGTGGCGGCAGAATACCCAGACGTAAAGACCGACGTGGCATTGGTCGATGCCTTGACTATGTGGTTTGTGAAGAACCCCGAATACTTCGATGTGATCGTGGCCTCCAATCTCTTTGGTGACATCATTACTGACCTCGGGGCCATGCTTCAGGGGGGGATGGGGTTTGCAGCCGGTGGCAACATCAATCCGGAAAACATCTATCCATCCATGTTTGAACCTATTCATGGCTCAGCCCCAAAATATGCAGGAAAAGCAATTGTCAATCCTATTGCAGCGATTGAATCGATTCGAATGATGCTGGATCATCTGGGAGAGGAACAGGCAGCGCTGGATATACAAAAAGCAGTAGTGAAAACCCTGACCCTGGGAAAGGTGAAGACCGCTGACATGGGGGGGACAAGCAAAACCCATGAAATGGGTGATGTAATCAGGAAGGCCATTAGCGGCAAATAAGACAATCCAAAGACACGTCTGACAACTTCCATGAATCCTCAAATCCTTCTTGCAGCTGATGGGGAGAAGAAAATCATTTGTAAGCCTGGAGCAGGTCTTCGCCCGCGGCATAATGGGTGGCCGCCTCTGCCTTCCTGTAATCGTAAACGGACCGGATATAATTTGCCTCTGCCGTCGTCAGCAGGGTAACGGCATCAAGGACCTCCGTTGCCGTTCCCACACCCTCATCATAGCGCGCTTTGTTTATGCGCAGATTTTCCTGCGCCTG
>CAITLA010000233.1 GCA_903893135.1 uncultured Syntrophaceae bacterium
AAGGAGTATCTATGTTTACGAGAAGCTGTGACTTTAGAGAGCGGAGCTTTGCCATTAACTACCGAAACTGCGACAGACTGATCCTAAGTCTCCTTTTTCATTTGCCGAATAAGGACTCACAGAAGTTGGATTCCGGACGTCAATCCGTCCCGATTACCTCTCTTGATTTCTCCAACAGATCGTCTGAAATGGACCTTACTCAATTTGACTGGAATTATATTATTGAAAAGATGAGGCAGGAGGGCGTTGCCGAAACAATATTTCACAACTTAAGAAAGAACCACACGCAACATCTGGTACCACCGGCCACCTATACTGCTTTATCGGACCAGTATTACAAAAATCTGAGAAGAAATCTTTCTGTCATCTGTGAATTAAAGGGCATTCTCATTCTTCTTAAGGAATCAGAAATCCCCTGCATCGTTCTTAAAGGAATTGCCCTTGCGGAGCATATCTATCCCAGTATTGCTATGAGGGGAATGTCAGACATTGATATTCTGGTTAAGAAAAGCGAGCTTTACGCCGTCGATGAGCTGCTATCGTCTCAGGGATATATCGCAAGGGACAGCTCCGTTTCGAGCGCCATAGACAATCCTGAAGGCTACCTTGCCAGCCTCGAATACCGGAAAGAAAATGGGTCTCTCTTGAATCTTCATATTCACTGGCACATTGTGAACTCTTCGGTACCGGCAACGATGTTTGTAAAACATGTCGATATTGAGCGTATATGGGAAAAAGCTGTTGACGCCAGGGTGGCAGATGCCGATGTATATATGTTATGCCCCGAACACCTTATAATCTATCTCTGTGAACACGCCCTCAGGATCGGTCACTCCTTCGATCGCCTCATACTTATAACGGACATATTCTACGCTCTTAAAGCCTATGAAAAAAATATTGATTGGCATTTCCTTGTCGAAGAAAGCCGCCGTTTTAACCTGGACAGATTGGTATATTTCAGTCTCTCCGTCGTCAAGTCCTATGCATCATCTAACATACCAGAAGAATATCTGCGGAGATTAAAACCGTCTGATATATCTCTAGGCGAAAGATTTTTTCAGAGACTTCAGTTCAATAACCGCCGCATCAGAGGGAGCAGTTATTTTATTTACCTGGCCATGAACAGAACATTCTCCGATAAGATGAAATTCTTATTCAGGACTTTATTCCCGCCTCGTCAAATCCTTCTTCAGAGACTTTATATCAGGGATGGGGCAACTACAACATCGCACTATACGGCGCGCGTAAGGGAGGTCCTATCTCATATTTTCAGTTTTATCCCGATACCCAAAAAAATATTAAAAAGGCCTTGACTTAAGCTATTATTTTAGTGAATTTAACAAATTAAATTATGATGAGGAATATCTAAGATTTCTCCTTTCAGTCGAAATGACAAGAAGGGGTCGAAATGACAGAAAAGAAAAGTCTGTCATTCCCGCCCCCGATGAAGACGTTCGAAGGCAGGCTCCAGCGGGAATCCAGACCACTGCCGTCATTCCCGCGAAAGCGGGAATCTAGTATTGATTTTATGGTTCCCCGCTTGCGCGAGGACAACGCCTAGATTCCGGGTCAAGCCCGTAATGACGAATTGAGGAGTTATGCAAAGGTCTCAGATTATGATCGGATTGAACCGGGAGCAAAATAAAATGCTTTGCCTAAGTAAAATTAAATTCCACCTTTACCTTCCATTCATCGTAATTTTGCTATTTTCAGCCTGTACATTCGAAACGTCTGGTATCCGGGTTAAAGATTTTCAAGAGACTTCGGGTGTTGTCACTGATGCTCAGCGCCTTGCGCAGCAGAAAGAGTTGGAAGAAATCACAAAGATGAGCCAGGTGACGGAAAACGCCTCCTTCACGCAAAGGCATGGCGTGCCGGAATACATCATCGGACCGGGTGATGTCCTTACAATCAACTTTTGGATGCCCTATACAATCTCAACGGCCCGTACCGACGAGGGCTTCAAACAAAATACGTACACGGTCGTCGTCAGACAGGAAGGCAAAATTTCCTATCTCTTTGGTGACGATATTCCCGTGGCAGGTTACACAGTCAATGAAGTTAGGG
>CAITLA010000234.1 GCA_903893135.1 uncultured Syntrophaceae bacterium
AATGGCATCTGGCAGTTATATCCGCATTTTATTAATCCATCCGTGGAGGTTGCATCCAAAAAGAAGATGGCATTCCCCTTGCCGGACGACCCTTCTATTGCCGTACTGCCCTTTGTAAATATGAGCGGGGACCCCAAGCAAGAGTTCTTGAGTGACGGGATCACCGAGGTAATCATCACCGCTCTGTCCAAAGTTCCCCACTTATTTGTGATATCCAGACAGTCAACCTTTTCCTATAAGGGCAAGCCTGTGAAGGTTAAACAAGTTAGTGAGGAGCTTGGGGTTCGGTATGTTCTGGAGGGAAGTGTTCAAAGGTCGGCTGACCGAATCCGGATTAATACCCAGTTGATTGATGCCCTCACAGGACGGCACATCTGGGCGGAACGGTACGATCGTGATCTAACAGACATATTTGCTCTGCAGGATGAGATCACCATAAAGACCTTGACGGCCATCCGAGTGAAGTTGACGGAGGGGGAGCAAGCTTCAACCTACGATAAATATTACAAAGGGAAGCAAGGTCTCGATTGCTATTTGAAGACAATGGAAGGGTGGCATTACTATTGGGGTCACAATGTCGGAGACACCAGGGAGGCTCGGCGGATCGCAGAGGAGGCGATTGCGATGTGTCCGAATGTTCCAATGAATTATGTCCTCATGGGTATGGTTAACCAGATGGAGTTTTGGCTGGGCCTTGGAAAGTCCCCTCGGGAGTCTATTGAGAAAGGTATAGAGTGGACACAAAAAGCCCTTGCCATAGATGATTCCATGCCTTTTGCACACGGCTTATTGGGTCATTTCTATTGCCTGAAAAGGGAGTATGACAAGGCACTTGCTGAAGGGGAACGGGCTGTGGCACTTGATCCCGGAGGGGCGCTCACCCATTTGGGGTATGGCATGAGTCTAAACTATGCGGGTCGGTCGGAAGAAGCCATTCCAATTTTCATAAAAGCAATCCGACTTGACCCCTTAGGTGAGACCGGTAATTTCTTACACCTCGCCCAAGCCTACCGGGTGACGGGGCGGTTTAAGGAAGCGGTTTCGGAATTCAAAAAGGCACTCCAGCGGTCGCCTGACAACTTATTTGCGCATCTTGGTCTGGCCGGTACTTACATTCTGATGGGTCGAGAGGAGGATGCTCGCGCTGAAGCCGCTGAAGTCCTCAGAATAAATCCGAAGTTCTCATTGGATTACTTTGCAAAGATACTTCCGTTCAAGGATCAATCGGTAATAGATACCCACATTAACGCTTTGCGCAAGGCAGGCCTGAAGTGAGTATGGGTGACTTGTAAAAAAGCCCCGTTTAATTTAATCATGCACATTTCTACCCGTAATCGTCTATCCAGAGAGTTATCTCAGACTAAGGACTCGTAGGTGGCGACGAGAGCCGGCACATTTCATATTTCCATTGAGTGATCTTACGCAGTACGGGTTGAAACATGTGAAGGCTCGACAGCTTATTTTTTGTTCGTATAGAATCCGGCTGCCTTCCTGAAATCAGTAAGCAGGCGGAGTGAGGAAAAGTTGAT
>CAITLA010000235.1 GCA_903893135.1 uncultured Syntrophaceae bacterium
CCATCCTGTGCACACGCTTTTTCCTGCTTGACCCAAGATATTCGTCTGCAGAGTCGCGTTTCCCGAAAAATAACGTCGCATGGAAAGGAGTCTCCCTGTAAAAGCGTTCCGGCTCAGCGTGGTAGTCAGCAATTAATCCGTCTATCCGCGGGTTATGATAAGGTGGATTGGCAACAATTATGTCCTTGAGGTCACTCTTTATGTAGGCAGGCCTGCAGTACAGTTCACATTTATGCAGTTCCTGAAAAACTTTTTCTGAAAATATCTTCAGATACCTGGAAAGGTATATATTATTGAAATGAACCAGGCGGGTAATCAAATCCGCATCGGACGGATGTACCTCGCCGTACATCCACCTCCGTATGAAATCTTTCAAATCATTTCGATGCAGAAAACTGTTAATAGTGATCATAATTTTTTTGCTCCCTGCAAGCTTCTTCGTGCTGAAAAGCGTTTAGGGTCAGGCATCTCCATCCTTTCTGCATTTACAGAAATATGTTTTAATGCTAAAGGCCAATAAGATATGAACCATAACTTTACTTAAACTTAATATATAAAATACATAATGACAACGCATTTTTCCCCTTTGCCAATAATTTATGTAGCTTGACATTGCAGTAATTCACGAGCGAAGTGAAATGAACATGAAAAAGCGTCTCATTATTTTGTCGGGCCCATCGTGTGTCGGGAAATCGCCTCTGATCAAAGCCCTCAAGAAAGTGCATCCGGAAATATCCTTCCAGATGCCCATCCTGTACACCAGCCGGCCACCCAGATCTATTGAAACGGAAGGCGTCGATTACTATTTTCGTTCCGAGCAAGATATAAGGTCTTTTCCGCGTGAGCGTTTTATCGTAGGTCAAATACGAAAAATCTGGCAGGCTATAGACCTCATGGAAATGCAAATGCTATTTACCCACAGCAGCCTGATTATCCTCGAAATATATCCCACCCTCGGCAAACTGTTTCGAGATCATCCATTGATACGGAAATTAACTGCTGATTTTGAGGTTTGTACCGTCTTTATCAGCCCTGCTTCGGAAGATGAGATTCATGCCCTGCAGATTAACAAGGGTTTTGCATCACCGGAAGAAACCGCAGCCGCCATCATGCTGCCCAAACTTTTCAGCCGCACGCAACAGCAGGGGAAGCTCCTTACCCCGGAAGTATTGGAGGATCTTGAAATACGGGCATCCATGGCCTGCGAAGAGATGAAGATGGGTGAGAATTATACCTATCGGATTGTCAACCATGACGGCGAAGATTCGAATAACTGGCGCTACACGCCCCCTATGGGTGACGCGGGTGTGACGCTGAGGCGTTTCGTAGATATCATTCACCGATAGAAGTAATCCCGTTGCCAACGACGCATCAAAGCTCACAAATAATCCTTGACGCTGATAATGAAAATCGCTACTTCTACCCGAAACAAAGGGGCAACGAAATTGCCTTAAATATCTCATGAGGTACAGGACATATGACACAGGATGTTTACGAACGTTTAGCCCTTCATTTGGATAGTCTACCCGGTGGTTTCCCCCGTACAGAATCGGGCGTGGAGATGCGTATCCTCAAACGTCTGTTTACTGAAGATGAAGCGGCCCTGGCCTGCCATCTGCGGATGATGCCGGAGCCTGTGGAAAGAATTGCGAAACGCGTCAGCCTGCCGACGGAAGAATTGGCGGAACAACTCTACCAGATGTCACGCAAAGGGTTGATCTTCCGCGCCGACATGGCCGAAGGCCCCCGCTACATGGCAGCCCAGTATGTCGTCGGTATCTGGGAGTACCACGTTAATGATCTGGATGAAGGCCTGATCAGGGATATGAATGAATATATCCCTCATCTAATCGATCCATTCCTAAAACTTAAAACCAAGCAACTGAGAACTATACCGATCGGGGCCAGCCTGGACGGGCAAGGAACTGTGATGCCTTACGAGGGGGCCCGAAATTTGATTGAACAGCAGAGCAAGATTGTTGTCGCGCCCTGTATTTGCCGGAGAGAGCATTCTATGATCGGAAAAGGCTGCGGCAAGTTGGCTGAGGCCTGCCTCATTTTTTCCGGCGCCGCTCATTTTTACGAGAAGAACGGTCTGGGGCGTTCAATCAGCCGCGAAGAAGCCCTGCAAATCCTGAACAAGGCTGAAGAAGATGCCCTTGTTCTCCAACCGACCAATGCACAGAAGATTATGGCCATGTGCCTTTGCTGTGGAGATTGCTGTCAGATACTAAAAAGCCTCAAGAGACTGCCCAAACCGGCTACCCTTGTCCATACCAATTACTACGCCAGGATCAGGAAGGAAGAATGCATAGGCTGTGAAATCTGCGTGGATAGATGCCAGATGGAGGCCATCAGCATGAGGGACGACGTTGCCGAGATCGATCCTGACCGCTGCATAGGCTGCGGCCTCTGCATACCGAAGTGCAGCGCCGACGCCATCGATCTTATCCGCAAAGATGAAAAAGATTGTTACACACCCCCGGACAATGTAGTTGAAACACTAAGGTGCATTGTTAATGAAAGGTCTATCAAATAAATCATGAATTTACTCGTCCTCAACGGCAGTCCCCGCAAGAAAGGAACGGTCGCCACGCTTTCACTTGTACCCTGACTTGTACAAAGCCGTGCCATTATCTTTGTTCCTGGATTCTTCAGTTTAGTTCTAAGCGCCGTACGCCATTTTCGTATCTATTATGTGAATACTTCACGCACCGTTTGATGCATGTAAAATATGGAAAAGCGGGATAACAACAAAACATCCACCGTAACCTGCAAGCGATGCGGGAAGTGCTGCCTGTCCGCTTACGCTCCTGCAAGTCAAGAAGATATAGAAGGATGGAGGCGTGAAGAAAAGAAGGAAATACTCCTTGTCATGGAACATTCAGAAGCCGCATGGGCAGGAGACATTGTCGTATCGTCAGAAAATGGAAAAATACTGTTTAACTGTCCTTTCCTCAGATATGAGGGGGAATATTGTTCCTGCACGATCTACGAAGACAGGCCTACGACATGCAAGGCATTCAAACCGGGATCATCCGAACTATGTTCGCAGTTCAAAGTACCCAATTAAACCGTTTCGAGGTGAAAATCACATGAATATCTTCATCTGGCGGCACAGCAAAAAATTCTCCAGCTGGTCAATGTTCGATGAGCCGCATATCTACAAGGATAATTATATGCAGGCGGAGGTTGTCGTCCTGGCCCATTCTAAAGAGGAAGCCCTGAATCTCTTAAGTGAGGACGATAAATGGGATATCGAAGAATTGAAAAGAATTCAACCGATAACAGTTCCTTTAGACCGGCCTTGCATAGTAAGCAAATTAATTTACTTTGGATAACTCATCTACTGTTGATTTGTATTATCTATTATGATAGCATTTATCTCATATTTAGATAACTTAGAAACGCATCTTGCACTATTTACCGAGCAATTCGATATCTGAAAAATGACAATCGCGTTCTTATGAACATTTTATTTGTCTGTACGGCCAACATAGTCAGAAGCTTCATGGCGGAAAGGATTCTCATAGAAAAGCTTAAAAAGGACAAAAAGAACGGCATCGAAGTTTCTTCTGCCGCCATAATCGACATGCATGGCATGCCTGCCGATCCCACAGTTGTTGAAATATTGGATGAGCACGGCTTCGATGGATCCGGCCACAATTCAAAACTATTGACGGAAGACATGGTCTCCCAAGCAGATATGATCATTGTCATGGAGGGTATCCATAAAAAAATATTCCTTGGCCAATACCCGGAAGCAGAGGGCAAGATCCATCTCCTCAAATCATTTTCTCCGGATTATAATGAAGAATACGCGGACATTAAGGATCCCTACAAGCTTTCAATATTTCAGTACAGGCTCTGTTTTTCAGAGATCTATATGGCAATCGATGGGTTGATGAAATGTATTTAGAATACTGGGGCTTTAAGAAATTCCCGTTTGAAAATGTTCCGGATCCGGAGTTCATGTACTACTCCCATGAACACGTAGAGGCTCTCGCCAGGCTGGTCTATGCCGTGAGAAGGAGAAAAGGAGCAGCCCTTCTCACAGGCGATATAGGAAGCGGAAAAACCCTCCTCAGCAGGGTTTTTATCCAGCAGCTTCCTGAAAAAGATTTTGAGATTGGATTGATAACAAACCCGTCGCTTGAGCCGCTCGATTTTTTGAAGGAGGTGCTCTATCAGATAGGCCTGAACGCTCGGACTAATTCAAAGACAGAGCTTCTCACCATCTTGAATACGCGGCTGCTCGAAAATGTAAAGAAAAACAGAACCACCCTGCTCATTATCGATGAGGCGCAGTTGATCCATCCCGATACCTTCGAAGAGATCCGCTTGCTCCTGAACTTTCAATTAAACGACAAATTCCTGATGACATTTGTTCTCATCGGACAACCGGAGCTGAAGGATTTAATAAGACAATTCAAACAGCTCGATCAGAGGATCGCCATCAGATTCCATCTAAACCCTCTTAATGCCGATGAGACGGCAAAGTATATAGCTTATAGAATGGAAAAGGCCGGCCTGAATAACGGAGTTTTTCCGCCTGACTCTATTGAAGAGATCTATCTTTATTCCGAAGGGGTGCCGAGAAAGATAAACAATGTCTGTGATCTGGCTCTTTTGTTTGGCTCCAGCACAAAGCAAAAGACCATCGGTGCGGATCTTGTTAAAAAAGTGATAAAAGATTCCCTATAGTCAGGATAGGCGTCATCAGGCGGCTCCGATCACCACGGACGCGTAGTTGGGATTTGAGGACATCAGTGCTTCATGCGTGCCGATCACTTCCAGGCGGTTTTCCCGCAGGAAAAAAATTCGATCGACATTTATCAGTAACTCCGAACGGTTGGAAACCACTATCACCGTCTTATCCTTCCATATCAACGACAGCGATAACAGCAGAGACTTTCCGGTCCGGCCGTCCAGAGAGGAGGTGGGCTCGTCCATCAGGATGATATCATGGTCCCTGAGGAAGGCGCGGGCTATGCAGACCCGCTGTCTCTGCCCTTCGGAAAGAGCGATCCCCCTTTCTCCCACCGAGGTACGGTACTCTTCCGGCAGACAAGCGATAAAATCATGGATGCCGGCTTTTTTCGCGGCCTCTATGACCTCTGCCATCCCGGCCGTCGGGTTTCCATACAGAATGTTGTCCATGATGGTCCCGGAGAGAAGCCAGTTCTGCTGGGGGACGTAACCGATGCGTTCACGGAGCGACCCGACCTCGTAAAAGGAGGCCGGCCGGGAATCGAAAAATATCTCCCCGGCGGTAGGTTTATAAAAGCGGAGGATCAGGCTGATCATCGTCGTTTTGCCGACGCCGCTGGCGCCGACAAGGGCAATGTGTTCACCGGCCCGGATGGAAAAATTGATGTCCTCTAGGATGGGGGTCTCCGGATCATAGGCAAAGCACACCTGTTTGAATTCCATGTTCCCCTCCAGCCGTTGGACGATCTGGCCTCGGCCCGTACTTTCTTCCGGGACAAGGGCAAACAGGTTGGCAATCCGATTTGCGGAAGCCAAGGCGTTCTGCATTTCCAGATTGGCCGTCGCCAGGAACTGCGCCGGTCCGAAGACATAGAAGAGGTAGGCCTGAAAGGCAAAGAGTGATCCCAGTGTCCAGTGGCCGATGATGACCCAATAGGCCCCGATAACCAGCACCGCGACCCGGGCCATTCCGGGCATGGAGGTGATGACCATATTGGCCAGGGCGTTGACGGTCGATTGTTCAATGGAAATTTTCATAGCATTCTTCAATGCATCAAGCAGTTGCTGAAGGGCCTTGCCTTCGGCCGCAAAGGCCTTGATCAAGGTGATGGAAGAGAGGGATTCCTGGACATTGCCGGTGACGATGGCCTGTGACTCCATACTTTCGTTGCTCAGGGTGCGAAGCTTGTTGGAAAAATGGCGAACCATGATCACAACACCAGGCAAAATGATGCCGACGATCAGAGTCAGACGCCAATCGAGATACATGAGAAAGATGAATCCCCCCAGGAAGCGAAAGATGTTTTCGATCATGACCGCCATCATGCCGGAGAAGAACCATCCCATCCCCTGAATGTCCCCTTCCAACCGGTTCATCAGGTAGCCGGTCCGGGTCTTGTCGAAAAATGTCTTGGAATAATGGAAGACCCTTTCCAGAAGACCGGATTGGATGTCCAGGACTACTTCCCGGCTGAAGCGGTCGAAGTAATAGTGCTGATAGAGGTCTAAAAGGCGGCCGCCCGCGGCGAGGCCGATCATGATCAGAATGGTCCAGACCAGCAGCGGGATCTGACGGTTGATGATAACGTCATCGATGAGAAAACGGCCTATGAGCGGCATAGGAAGACTCAAAGCGGCGCTGAGAAAGACCAATCCGATGCCGATGGTAAATCGTTTTCTGAATTTTGAAAAATAAGGAATAAACCGCTTGCCAAGTTCCTTGATGGTTTGCTCTGCGGAGGCTGTAGAGGGAGCCAACCGATCCGTCGAGCGTTTGCGGTTGAGACCATTTTTAAGGTAGAGGAGCCAGCTTTTCATCGGACTATAGGGAGAAGGCATTCCTTCCTGATCTGTTGGGGGGACGCTGCAGGTCACCCCTGCCAGTAATGTATCATAGTCTGTGTCAGACAATAGGAAAGGGGCACTTCCTATGTTATTATGAATTTAGGGAAATCACAAATAAGGAGGTACCCCATGACCCAAAAACTGGTAGTGAGGAGTTTGGCACAGTCGTATCAAATAATCAAGGAGATGAATCATTACCAGGAGTGGGATGGACGTTTTTTATCGGATCGGCGCAACGGCAGTTTTAGTCGCCATCTTCTTACGGAGAAGGAAACAGGATCGCCCTTTGCGTCTTGCTTAAACACCAGGAATGGACTATATGTGTACTGAAATCCTCTCTTAGTTCCATGCCTCATTTGTCCAAAACCACTTGAAGACGCACACTCAGGACAATGAAAGAAAAGACCGGAAAGGCAAAAGGACAAGAAAGACAGGAGAGAAATCCGGATCTGCACCCTGACCGACGATAAAAGTAAAATCGAATCCTTCTGGCAACGATTGTTCAGGTTCCTGTAAAATGAAGAAAGCAAATCCGCGGGACATTTTCCTGATCGAGGACCACCAGGAGGCCTATTATCTCTGGAAAAAAAGTCCTCTCCGGAAGATGACGCTGGTACACTTTGATGCGCATATAGACTTCGGATTCCATGAAATCAAGGATGTCCCCCTCATTCTTAATGAGGCGAGAACGCTCTCCGAACTCAGGGCACAGCTGGCAAAGGCCGTTCTTTTTTATAGGAAACGGTTTGATCCGGAAAAACTGACCCATATCGGGAATTACATCTATCCCGCCATGCGAGACGGGATTATCAATGAATTCTATTGGGTGGTGCCGGGGAAAATGGGCGAGTTTAGAAAATCTCTGAGCATGATCAAAGGGCTGCTCAGGGATTTGAGAAAGGAGGATCCATTCCCACCGGACAATCTCCCTTTCATAGAATCCGGCTTTGTCAAGACCAGCCTCTATGGAAAGCCCTTTCATATCTTTAGTCTTGATTCTCTCCCTGTTGCAAATGGACCTGTTTTGTTTGATATCGACACCGATTTTTTCGTCGTCGATTCGCTGAGGAGTGCCGACAACATCCAGCAGATCGCCCGGCGGAAACCATGGATCGGAATAGAAGATTTCGTCTCGAAAGTGCGGGAAAAAATTCCTCATCCCCTATTGACGACGATTGCCTATTCGGTCAACGGCGGATTTACACCAATGGTATATAAAACACTGGGTGACAGGCTTGCCATGGAGCTGTGCTGCAGGGATCAAGGGCTGTTGAACCGCCTGAGGGCCGGGGAACACTTTCAAGACTTTCGGGAGGCTTTTGATCGAAAAGATTTCCTATCAGCCCAGGTGTTATTCAGAGAGGCGGTGAAATGGAATCCCGCTTATAAGGTTCCCGACAACTGCTACGGCCCACTCTATTTTCAGGCCGGGAATTACCGGTGGGCGGAAAAGGAATGGCAGGGGATGCTGAGGGTGGACGCAGAAGACGTTCACGCCCTATCAGGCCTGGGGAAAATACGGTTAGCTAGAAGAAAACACCGCGAAGCGGCTGGTTTTTTTTCGGCGGCATTAAGGTTTAAGCACGATCACCCGGCAAGTCTTGCCGGCCTTGCCCAGGCAGAGTATCACCTCAAAAATTATAAAAAAGCGCAGACCCTGATCACCGATTTTGAACGGCTGGAACCCGTGCAAGGTTTCTCGAGATATCTATTGGGGAAGATTTTTGAAAAAACTGGGCGGCCGCGGGAAGCACTTGCAAAATATAAAGAGGCCCTGCAGCTCGGCATGGACGACGTGGATCTTCTGACCAGGCTTGTTTCGCTCTCAAAGCGTTTTGAAAGATCGAATATGGAGTATTTGAAAAAGAGATGCGAGGATTTCAGGAAGTCCTGGCTGCGGCTGGAAAAGAAAAATCTTGTTAAAAAGGGGAAAGTGGCTGAAATTAAAAGGATGGAAGAACGTGTCCTAAAAATCTTTGCCTTATTCCCTGTGAATGCTGGTCATTGATCCAGACCCCTGATGAAATCGATCACTTCTCCATCGGGCAGAAAATGAAGCTCATAACAGGGTAATGCGCCAGTCATGCGGTCCATGAGTCCAAGAGCCTGCTCCATGCCCGCCCGGTCCCAGAAGGTGGGGAAAGACCGCGTGAGGAGCATCGAAATCGCTTCCGATCCGGTCTTCGGTATCAACAGATTTTCCTTCCCATGCCTCAGCAAAAAAATTTTATCCACCGGCAGCGCCTTCTGGGAGGTTACCTCAAAGGTCCCGTGCCAGGGCGTGCCGTACATCCAGAAGACCCCATCCCTCTCTCTGATAATGATCCGGTCGTCATTGAGAACCGTGGCTCCGCGATCATGCCAGAGCTTCGCCAGGGTGGACTTGCCGTTTGTTGAATTTCCAGCGAAGAGATAGCCTCGGCCGTCGTCCTCAATCCCGCATGCATGGACCACGATGCCCTTCCGGGATGACAGCAGGAGGATCAGGAGAATCTGATTGACGGGATGCCCGAAAAGATCGGTGTAAAGGCTCTCATTGTAATCAGGGTCCCTGAGAAAGATGTCGCCGCCCTGTAAATCCCGGGCGAACATAATGAGCGTTTCCGGTATTAAATGGGATGCCAGATTGTCGTCCTGAAGGAAATACCGGCTACCGCTTCTGAAAAGCGACCAAGCAGACCCCGAATCGAACACCTTTTCCTTGTTCCCGATTTTTGGAATAAAGCCCCGATGGACATGAAATGTGATCTGCTGCGGGTTGTCTTTGACTTTCTTATCATCCGAGGAGGGTTCAGGAGACTTTAACACTATCGGCAGGTCTGCAATCTTCAGGGAGAGGATAACCTCCGATTTATCAGGCGTAGAAGAACCGTTGGCATTCAACAAAATTTTCCTCACCGTTCATATCACCTGCAGTCATGACGGTCTGATGAGAGATAGCAGCAGCGAATTTCAGGATCCGTATGTCCCCCTGCATCCTGAGCTTCTGCAACCACGAGCGCTTCTCCCGGTTCCGTCACTGGAAGTTGCTTTGCAGGCCGCCAGGATCGCCTCCTCGACCTCCAGCTTGACTTCGTTGATGCGGGGCTTCTCGTAAATCTTGCGGGTTTTTTTTATGATCATTTCCTTTTCCTCCTTTTCTATCCAAAGGCTTTCGCCCTCAGACGGGTGATTGTACAAAGGTAGTCCATGGGTTCTTCCATTTTGCCGTTTTCCATCCATGACCAGCCCGGGCAGTTATAGCACTGATCCGTCCATGGGCAGGTATAGCAGGGGGAGTCGGTCTCCCGCCTGGTATCCAACAGAAGGGGAATGTTTTCCTCCCATCCTTCTTGGAAAGAACCGGCCCGCAGATCATAGTGATGAAAACGGCACATGTCGCAGATGCTCATCTTCCCGTAAGGGTCAATGTGAAATGATGTTACCCCCGCACCGCAGGGGAAGAGCTTATCGGGTTGAAGCCATTCCACCGGCTTTTTGAATTCTTTCCGCCATTCCTGTTCGCGCTTCTCATCGGCCTTGTCTAAAGCGACGACCTCCTGAGGAGACAGGCGGAGTTGACGGGGCGTTTGAACACCGTCCAGTCTCGATGTCAGTAAAGGATCGAACCGGAAGGCCATCCCCAGCCGTTCTGCGAACGCCCTGATCCTTGGGAGCTCCTTCTTATTCAGGGTCATGACAGCTGTTTTGATATCTAAAGGGATCTTTCGTTCCCGTAGAAGCTCGATGCCCTGCAGGCAGCGCTGATATGAGCCATGACTTCCAGTAATTCTCTCATGGGTTTTTTGTGTGGTGCCATAGAGCGTGATCTCCATCTCATGAGGAGGCCATTCAGCCAGATGATCTGCTATTTTCGGAGTGATCAGCGTTCCATTCGTAAAAAGGGTGATCAGGAACCCTCTTTTCTTTGCATAGGTATAAATATCCAGGAAATCCTTCCGAATCAGGGGTTCCCCCCCGGTGATCAGAAGCCAGAGACAGCCCTCATCGGCGATCTGATCCAGAATCGAAAAATATTCGGCCCTTGTCATTTCTTCATTAATCGCTGCGGGGTCTTTGGCCGTCAGATTGCAGTAGCAATGGACACAGTTCAGGTTGCAGCGAAACGTGATTTCTAAGGTCCCGCTCATGGGAATCCGCCTGGACAACGCCTTATTGAGGAGATGCCCACCGAACTCGGCGAAAGGGATGGTGGGAATGTCGTGAGATCCCATAGGCTAATCCGATGAAATGAAACCGCCGCTTTCCAGCTGTTTCAGATAGTAAACGATATCCTCTTCGGCCGCATGCGATTCGACCTCATATTCTTCACAGATTATCTCCAGAACGGTTTCCAGGGTTCGATTGCCGTCTATGAGCTCCCAGACGCGGGCGGCCACTTCATTGAGGGTATAAATGCTCGACAGGTCGCCCGCATTCTGCCGGATGGGAACCAGAATAAATTCATCACCGATTTTTCTGGACAGAATAGAGTCGTTTTTTCTGTAACACTTTTTGATCATATTAAGTCGTTCACGCCCTTTCCGTGGACTGCCTGCTCCTGAAGAAAATGGCCTGAATATATACCGTGATAATGATTATGCTGCATCCGCCGTTTTATGGTCACACTATAATTTATTTATACCATACTTGAACCCTTTCACAAAACCCTTTCTTGTGGACCACCCCCGGAAGAGCTTTTCTTTTCTTTTATGCTTGTGTAAAGTCGGATCAGCTTCGCGGCCATGGTTTGATCAATGCCCCTGGTAAGATGGCGAAAGGGATAAAAATACCGGAAGGGGAGCCTTTCGCCGGGCAGGATCTCTATTCCATATTCCCGGGGATGCATAAACACATCATTACCGGGCGTCAGGTAACAGGCGTTGAAGGCCGCCCACCTGCCCTCCGCGCCTTTAAACGTCGTCACAAATTCAATCGTATCCAGCGCCTCTTCCATTGTTTCGGAAGGGAGCCCGATCATGGTCTGAAAGTAGATGGGCAGATGAAGCTCATGGGCGTCCGTGATAATGCGTTCGATGATGTCCCTATGTATTCCCTTCTCAATAAAGTTGAGGACCCTCTGGTTGATGGATTCCAGGCCGAAACCGATCATGACGCAGCCGGCCTCTTTCGCCAGCTTCAATGTCTCTCTGTCAAAAGCGCTGTCAAATCTCGCCATGGTCCACCAGGAAATCCGGATTCCTTCTGACAGGATATTTCTCGACACGTCACGCATTTGCCGGGGAGAAAATGTGGCATTAGAGATCTGAAGGTGCTTCACTCCATATCTTTTAATGAGCGTTTTCATATCTCTGATGACCAGGCAGGTGGATTTTTCTCTGTATTGTGGTTTCGGCTTCGGCAGGTCCACACAGTAGATACATTTGTTCCAGTAACATCCCCTTGATGTCTCAATGGTAAGGTTCAGTCCATGCTGGGTGTTGAGATAGCTTGTCAGGGGAAGCCCCGTAAAATCGGGAGGTGGGAGGCGATCCATATCTTCCTGAGATGAGCGTCTACTTTTTTTCCATTTGCCGCCTTCCTGGTAGAAAAGATTGGGAACCTCTGACAGCGGCTGATTTTTGGCTAGAGATCTCAGGAGGCAGAACAGGGGCGTTTCTCCCTCGAAACAGATCATGAAATCAAAAAGCTTTGAAAAGCTTCGTCTCTTCCGGAGTGCCTGCCTGTAAAGAGATGTCCACTGTCCGCCGAGAACGATCTTGATCTCAGGCAACTCACGCTTTAACATGTGGCAAAAGGTGAAGGTCGCGATGACCTGTGAAGGCGCTGTCACGGAGAACCCCACGGCCTCATAGCTTCCTTTCCGGAGAGACGGTAGAACCTCCTTCATGAAAAAGCAGACGAAAGGATTTTCTTCTTCATCGGCAAGATATTGAAACAGGAACCGCGAGGAAAGGATCTTTTCCGTAAAAGAAAAGCTGGAACCGGGATTATTTTCAAACGCGTAGGCTACACCGCCCCTCGATTTCTGGTAGTGAAGAATTCTATGGTAGTAAACCTTTTTCTTGATTTTCTCGTCCCGATATTTTTCTGAGAACAAATCCTCGATTCTGTCCTTGATATAATCAAAGTATAGGACATTCAGATCCATCTGCCGGACCTGGATTCTTTTTGACTTGAGAAAACCGGCAAGTGTGGGTGTGCCTAAGGGCGGCGCGTCTCTGTCATATGTCGGAGGGATCAGGAGGATGATTTTTTTCATGGATATCGTCTTCCCTGTTTCTCAAATTTTTTACAATCGCGTAGGATTGATGAAAGTGAAGACCCTTTTTCAGGAGGTTTTTGAGATAGAATATGCTGCGGATCCATCGATGTCCATGCGGGTCGGAATAGGATGACCACTTCGAGGAGGAGGAGGAGGAGGGGTCTATGAGGCCGTATTTTTTCCGGATGGCGATGACCTTTCCTATTATTTTTTCTTCCCTAACCGGCATGTCCTCGTCTTTGCTCTGGTCTCCCCTGGTGTGAAAGCATCGCTTTCCGTTCTGATGTTCAATGCTCACGATGCGGTGGCAGACGGGACGCTCCCCGTCTTCCTTAAAAACGACAACGTCCCCGGGCTGCAGAGCCTCAGCAGGAATTTTTTTCACGATCAAATATTCTCTCCAGCGGATAAGGGGAAACATGCTCCCGCCCGCCGTGGAATAGAGAAAGATCTCCCTGTTTCCCTTGATCAAGTCCATGGCCGTATCGTCGCCTCATCAAATGCTATGCAAAGCCATATTCTGTCTTTATGGAAAGATCCGCAATGGAAAGAAGAAGTTTTCCCATTTAGCTTGGCAATTCGTCTTCTGACACACCTCCGAGAATATTCAGTACAGTATTCACCTTCAAGTCTATAATCTTTTCTTCGGTTACTTTATCCCCATGGCCGTCGAAGAGGATTTTGATTATCGGTTTCAGAGGTTGGTCTTTATTTGTGGCAATAACCAGTCCTATGGCATTGTTATTTAATTTTACGTAACTTCCTATCGGGTACAGGGATAGCTCCTCAAGAAATGCTCGTAGTATTTTTGTGGGAAATAAGAGGTCTTTTGTCTCTATCAATTCCCTTACTGAGGCAAACTGCATGATTGCCTTCTTATGGGGGCGGTTGTGTGTCATAGCCTCATACGAATCGCATATGCCTATAATCTTCGCATACTCGGCAATGTCATCCCCTTTAATTCCCCTTGGATACCCCTGCCCGTTTTCTCTTTCATGATGTTCATGAACAGCGCGAGCAAGCCAGGGGAATTGATCCTTAAACTTGAATAAGAGATTTTTCCCTAATTCAGGATGTCTCTTTATAAGAGCCAATTCAGATTCGGTCAATGAATCTTCCTTGCCAATGATATTTTCAGGAATCATAAACATCCCTACGTCGTGAAGAAAGGCCGCCAGCGCAATTTCATCAAGTTTCTCACGGGTGTATCCCATACGCAATCCGAGCTTAATGGCATATACCATTGTATTTACGGGATGAGAGATATAGTAGTCTTTTCCATGGTAAAAGGTATTGGTTAACTGATAAACTCTTTCCGTCATCCTTCTTGATGCCGTTAGCTGCTGAATCAATGGAAATGCCGTCTCGAGTTCAATGGGCTTATTGGTCTTGACCTTCTCCCTGACCTCGCGCATGTAGTTCTGGAGGCCTGTATACAGTCGCTCGGCATTTTCAATCTCTTTCTCATCATGCGATGAACGCGCCTCCGGAGTCTCGTATGATTTGCCTTCTTCAGACTTAAGATTTTCAATGTCACTCAGGCGAAGAGGCTCATCTCCCTCTTCCTTATTATCCTTAATCAAGTCATAG
>CAITLA010000236.1 GCA_903893135.1 uncultured Syntrophaceae bacterium
CTTAGAGACAAACACGGAGGAAAGGTTACAGCACTGAGCATGGGGCCGCCGCAAGCCGCAGAGGCACTGCGGGAATGTATCGCTATGGGCGCCGATGAAGCCATCCTTTTGAGCGATAGAGCATTTGCGGGTTCGGATACCTTGGCTACATCATATACGTTGTCTCAGGCAGTGCGTAAAATGGGCAAAGTTGATTTGGTCATTTGCGGCAAGCAGGCGATTGACGGAGATACGGCCCAGGTCGGACCGGAAATGGCGGAACATCTTGGTATTGGACAATTGACTTATATAAGCACGCTCGAATTTGACGGCGAAAAGCTCATTGCCCACCGTGAACAGGATGAGGGATATGATGTTATAGAGGCCAAACCGCCCCTTGTAGTTACCATCATAAAACTGGCCATGGATCCCCGTATTCCCACAGTAAGAGGTACCGCGAAGGCATACCGTACGGAAGTCCCTGTATGGACCGCCGCTGACATTGCCATAGATCCTAAATCCGCAGGCCTGGAGGGCTCACCTACGCTGGTACGGCGCATATTTACGCCGGAGCGGCGCGGTAAGGGTGAACTGATTCAGGGCGACAGCAAAGAAGCCGTCGATTTACTTGTCGATAAGTTGAGGCAGGCCAAGATACTATAGTCGAGGAGGAAGCAGTTAAATATGTCTGTTAAGATTTTATCGGAAGAATGCATTGGTTGTCAAACGTGCATCGACAGTTGTCCTTATGGCGCAATTGTCATGAAAGATGACAAAGCCGTTCTCACTGAAGATTGTACATTCTGCGGCGCTTGCGAAAGCAGCTGCCCCGTATCTGCCATCTTGGTAGAGCGCGAAAAAGCGGAAGAGTCACAAGACATCAGTTCCTATAAGGGGGTCTGGGTATTTATAGAACATCGTGATGGTCGCATACGCAACGTATCGCTGGAACTTATCGGCGAGGGCAGGAAGCTCGCACAAGAGCTTGGCGAGGAGGTGTCTGCTGTCCTTATTGGTGACAATGTGGCGGAAATGAGCAAGGAGCTTTTTGCCAGCGGCGCCGACAACGTATACTTAGTTGAAGGCAGCGCATTTCAGCACTATTCGACAGACGCGTATTCAATTGCCTTTACCTACCTGATCAGGAAGCATCTTCCGTCCGTTATATTATTGGGCGCTACCAATGACGGCCGCGATTTAGGCCCCCGTGTGGCCGCCAGGTTGAAAACCGGCTTGACTGCCGACTGTACAAGTCTTTCCATAGATCCCGAAACCAGGCTCGTCGCATGGACAAGACCTGCTTTTGGTGGTAATATCATGGCAACGATCTTCTGCCCTGACAACCGTCCGCAGATGGGAACAGTACGGCCCAAGGTCTTCAAGAAGCCTGTACCGGACTACAACCGTACAGGGAAGATAATCCGGGAAGAGTTGGCAATCAACGAGAAGGATATACGAACAAAACTTATCGATGTTGTCAAGGTCTGTACTTTCTCATGCAATCTCGAAGATGCAGAGATCATCGTATCCGGAGGAAGGGGGCTTGGAAAGCCGGAAGGCTTCAGGATGGTTGAGGAGCTTGCACAAGTGTTGAAGGGCACCGTCGGATCGTCCAGGGCGGCTGTTGACGCCGGCTGGATGCCTTATCCGCACCAGGTCGGTCAAACAGGAAAAACAGTGGCGCCAAAAATCTATATTGCTTGCGGCATATCCGGTGCCATTCAGCATCTTGCCGGGATGCAGACATCTGATGTCATAATTGCAATCAATAAAGACCCTGATGCGCCCATCTTCAAGGTGGCAACTTACGGAATAGTCGGTGATGTGTACGAAGTCGTACCGGCATTGACCGCGAAATTAAGGGAAGTTCTTCAGTAATAAAAGTAATCGACGTGCATAGTCTGCACGTCGGCAAGGTTCATGACAACAATAAATATCTATTTTAAGAGGAGGGTAATCTATGAATTTTACGACAACACCGGAAAATGAAGGCATCCGCAAAATGGTGCGGGAATTTGCAGAAAAGAAACTGGCTCCGACTATTGTGGAGCGTGATGAAAAAGAGATGTTTGACCGAAGTATATTTGATGAAATGGGTAAATTGGGCCTCATGGGTCTGCCGTATCCCGAAAAGTATGGTGGAGGCGGTATGGACTTCATCGCTTATGCCATTGCGGTTGAGGAAATTTCACGCGTGGACGCGTCAACTTCTATCGGTATGTCGGTGCACACTTCGCTGTGTTCATGGCCGATCTACAAATACGGCACGGAGGAGCAGAAACAGAAATACCTGGTACCGCTTGCCCAGGGCATAAAGTTAGGCGCATTTGGTCTTACGGAACCCAATGCAGGCACAGATGTCGGCAACGCCTCAACATTTGCCGTCAAAGAAGGAGATTCATATCTTATCACCGGGACCAAGGTTTTCAACACGAACGGTGGAGAGGCTGAAGTAGAGGTTGTCTTTACCAAAACAAATAAAGAGGCCGGTCTTAAGGGCATGAGCGCGTTTATTCTCGAGAAAGGTTCACCGGGCTTGAGCTTCGGCAAGAAAGAAACCAAAATGGGTATTCGCGCAGCCGTACAGCGCGAAGTCATCATGGTCAACGCAAAAACCCCCGCCTCCAACATCTTAGGCAAAGAAGGCGATGGGTTTAGAATTGCCATGACGACTTTGGACGGCGGCCGTATCGGTATAGCTGCCCAGGCGGTCGGCATTGCCCAGGGCGCTCTGGATCACGCAATCAAATATGCAAAACAGCGTGTTCAGTTCGGCAAACCCATAGCGAGCCAGCAGGGCATCAGCTTTATGCTCGCCAACATGGCAACAAAAGTTGAGGCAGCCCGTCTCATGACGTATCGGGCCGCTTTTAACAAATCTAATGATCTTCCTTATGCCAAGGAGGCGGCAATGGCTAAGCTCTTTGCCTCCGATGCGGCAATGTCTGTTACGACGGACGCCGTACAGGTATTTGGCGGCTACGGGTACAGCCGCGAGTATCCTGTGGAGCGCCTGATGCGAGACGCGAAGATTACGCAGATCTATGAGGGCACAAGCGAGGCAATGCGCATGGTCATCGCCGGCAGTATTCTAAGGTAACCTGAGGCGACACGCTTGATGATTTTTGCATAAGTTTATCAAATTAGGGGAGACGGGGATAACCTGTCTCCCCTTTAACTTTAAGACAGACGCAACGCATACTCAATCCCCCCTGAACATCCCTGACACGTCACATAAACCTCCGCTCATAATTTTATAACAAAGGTGATGATCCGAACCTATAACGACATATATAAATAGACATCAGTGAAAGTCCTTGCTATGCTGCCTCCAAAAGGAAAAAAGAGGGGGAGAGAAATGAAGGCATTGACGCTGAATCATGCGGGTCTAACCAGAGAGGCTCTGCTTCGTAAAGCCGACCGGACGCCGGGGGCCTGGATTGGGATACGAATCGCCGTTCTGCTTTTGATTTTGGCCGGCTGGAAATCTTCCCATGCAGCGGAGCTTTTCGGTTTAACGCGCTGGACAGTAGTGAAATGGATACAGAGGGCAAACAGGGATGGCCCGGATGCGGTGCTCGATCGAGCACGTATGGGCAGGCCGTCTCAATTTACTAAAGGCATGATGAAAAAACTCGAAAATGTTTTAGCGAATTCGCCACGGAAGGTTGGAATTCCCCGCACCCACTGGAATGGCAATGTCTTGGTTACGTATCTGAAAAAAGCTTACAACATAGAAATTCATGTCCGCCATGCCCAGCGTATCATGAAGAAGCTCGGGCATTCTCCGAGGATGCCCGTTTACCGGTAGGCCATGCCGGAGCGGCAGGTGCAGATATTTCCTGGACCTTATTCAAGAGAATTTCTGCTGTTCTGCAATTTAAGGTGAGACTGGACTGGAAGCCGGTGGAAATACCAATTATTTTGGTGCTTCGCTACCGTTGGATGGAGAGAGATTATATTTCTTCAGCTTGCGCACTACTGTGGACTGATTGATTTTCATTGCTTTAGCGATTTCTCTCGTACTCTTATGACTCAGAAGCGCCTGTTTGAAGAGTTGTTTCTCCGTCTGCTCAATCGTTGTTTTGAAGCTGCTGTCCCCGATGACGCTGATCGCCGCAGGAATGATCTGGCTTTTAATCTGAATCGGCAGATGCTTCATAGTTATTTCATCTCCCTCTGTCATGATAATCATTCTTTCTACTACATTTTCCAATTCCCGCACATTGCCGGGCCAGGAGTAGAGCATCAGAATATCAACAACCTCTGGTGAAATGCGCTTGTTGTATTGATGTTTTTTGTTCATCTTTTCCAGAAAGTGCAATACGAACATAGGTATATCCTCTTTGCGTTCACGCAATGGAGGAATATCAATCGAAACGACGTTAAGGCGATAATAAAGATCATCACGAAAAGTGCCTTTTTTTACCATTTCTTCAAGGTTCTTGTTTGTCGCGGCAACGATGCGCACATCGACAGGAGTGGGCTTAACGCCGCCAATCCGCATGATCTCACGATCCTGAAGGGCCCTCAAAAGCTTTCCCTGGAGACTATATGGGATATCGCCAACTTCGTCCAAAAACAGGGTCCCCTCATTTGCAAGTTCAAACATGCCCGGTTTTCCCTGCTTTCTTGCACCGGTAAAGGCGCCGTAATCGTACCCGAAGAGTTCGGATTCAAGGAGCGTTTCAGGAATTGCTCCGGAGTTCACCTTGACGAGAGGCCCCTTCGAGCGCTGGCTTTGCTGGTGTATGGCATTGGCAATCACTTCCTTGCCTACACCCGATTCGCCGGTGATTAAAACCGACACATCAAAACTGGCAACACGAGCCACGATTTCCATTATCCGTATCGTCGATTGGCTTCGAGCTACTATATCAACGTTTTTCATCTGTTCAAGTTCGGCGGCATATAATTCATTCAGTAGCTGCGTTTTTTCCAGTAATTGTTTTAAATAAAGTATCTCCGTTATATCTCTGATATTGGCGACGACTCGCCTGATTTCGCCATTATCACCCCATATGGGTATGGCGGTCGCCATTATCTTCTGACCGATCTTCTCCCCCCTCAGCATCTCCAGCATGATTGTGACCTTCTTTCTTTCCATGATTGCTGCCATTGCTGAAGATTCCGTGTACCATTTCTGATCTACGAGGTCCTTAGCGCACTTTCCTATTGCGAAATCCCTCTGAATTCCGGCAATACGCTCCCATGCGCTATTCACTCTCAGGATGACTCCCTGCCCGTCGGTTATGAAAAGACCATCATGGGATGACTCAATGATATCTTCCAATTCGCAAAAATCACATTTATGCAGAGCCTGATGAGATTTATCGCCTTCGACTAATTTAAGTTTATCTGCTTTTCTTGTTTTGGGCGTAAGTTTTGACACTTTCTTCTTCCTATAAAATTTTCGTCTAACCTAATGAAATATAGTAACGGCAGTCCTGTGTGTCAATACTATTTTAGGCGACATTTCGGCAATGATCTCAAAGCCTTGACACAGCCATCCGGCATGCCAACAAAATTACTTTTTGTATTCCGCATCTACGGTAATGGAAATCCCGCCGCGCAATGCAAAATCTGCCGTTACCTTGCACCACCGGGGCTTGAGCGCGGAAACCAAGTCGTCAAGAATCACATTGGCCACATGCTCGTGAAAGACACCTTCATCACGGTAAGACCAGAGATACAATTTCAGAGACTTGGATTCGACAATTTTTTTGTCCGGTATGTACTGAATGGTCAGCCTGGCAAAGTCCGGCTGCCCCGTCGCCGGACAGACGCAGGTAAACTCATCCGTCTTTAATGTTACGACGTAATCCCTTTTCGGATGATGGTTGGGAAAGGTCTCTAACTTCTTCGTGGGTTTGGCATCCCGTCTAAGTAAAGTCAGCCCATCAAGATCGGATTTTTGCGTCTTCTTTGTCATTCAGGATTTTCTCCTCTTTCAATTTTTTAATTTGTTTTTTGAGGCTGCCGATAGTGTGGACTTTCGCTTTCTTTACTGGTTTCTGAGATTCACCCCGGGCTTCACGGATAGCGTGGATAAGTTCATCCTTTTTCATC
>CAITLA010000237.1 GCA_903893135.1 uncultured Syntrophaceae bacterium
AAAAGGGGCAAGAGGACACCTGATGATCTCTGGATCCTGGTCTATATTGTCTCAAAAATGCGTGACTATATTGTCCCGCAATCGATGCTGCGTCTTATAAAAAATGAAGCGGATCGGACTATTATTCAATAACACGCCTGTCAAACAATGCTGCTCATAATGAAAAGGCTTAAATGAGCAGCGTTTCAACCGGAAATACCGGAAACTCATTATCCCAGCACCGGATGACTGAACTTTGTGGCAGGAACTAATTGCAGGCTGTCATGTCGAGCGATGCGAGACATCTTTAATGAAGCATATATAAGATTCCTCGCTCACGATCGGTGACAAGCTCTTCCAGGCCACTTCGTATAATCTTTAGAATTTGACCTGTGGAGCGGCCTTGGCCTGCGCCGGCGCCTCAAAAAAGGCTACACTATGGAAACCGAACATTCCTGCAAATAGATTCCCCGGAAAGCTTCTTATCGCGATATTGTAAGTTCTCACTACGTCATTATATCGCTTTCTTTCCACGGCAATCCGGTTTTCCGTTCCCGCAAGCTCATCCTGAAGGCGCATAAAATTCTGATTGGATTTGAGATCAGGATATCTTTCGACGACAACCAGGAGTCTGCTCAGGGCGCCTGACAATTCATTATTGGCGCTGATCTTATCCGGCACATTTGCTGCGCCGCCCACCTTTGCCCTGGCATTGGTAACTTCGACGAGGACATCCTTTTCCTGCTTGGCGTAACCTTTTACTGTCTCCACAAGGTTTGGTATCAGGTCGTACCGTCGCTGCAACTGATTTTCCACCTGCGCCCAGGACGCTTTTACAGTCTCATCCAGATTAACGAAGATGTTGTAATTGGAGTATAGAAAAAGTACAAGGATAAGAACAATTGCTCCTGCTATAATAAGAATTTTCTTCCCGCTGGTCATGTCGCACCTCCAAATATAATATGCAATTTTTTAGAAATCGCATTCACTACGCTTTGCAGCCAGAGTGTTTTCATACACTCATGCCGTCAACGACGGCGGATAGTTTTTCGATCTCCTTTACATAATCTATAAAAACATTCGTAATCTCGGAAGCGGTAATCCGGTCAATATCTTCCTTGATATCTGCGCATTTCAGAAAAATAGCAGGATCGACGGAATATTCCCTGGCGACAGCATTGATTATATCCCTTCGCGCCTGCGGTATTTCAATTCCTTTGAGGTACAGGAGGGCTCTGAATATGGAGATGAATGCCGTGAAAGAGGCTTTGATAAGTTCGCGCATCTGCCGTGCCCGTCCTTCCGCTTCCAGAAAGCCCCTCCTCAAATGAACTAACTTCCCCTTAAATTCTCTCTCAGACTGCAAGCGGAGATGGGATGGATCGAAGGACAATCCATCGAGGACATCCTCACCGCTGACAAGGACATAATGTTTTTTCATAGAGAGGAACTCAATTGGATATGAATCACGGGAAGATAATATTTCCGCCTTCGTCATGAAAAGAGGAATTGCCACCTTCCGCTTCCGCCACCGGGCAACAGTACTGAAGGCCTTATCCAGATTATCGATCCCTCCTTCGGAGAGGACTATGAGAAAATTGAGATCTGATTTACCGGGAACGTAATGACCGCTCGCCCCGCTTCCATAGAGAATAATGGAAATGAGATCACTGCCAAAAACATTCTTGAAGTCATCCGTGAGCTCTTCAAAAATCTCCTCAGGATTTTTCGGTACCTTTGCCATGTCGATCACCTCTCGTTAGAAGTCGCCGCCCGCTCCGCCGCCCCCGCTTTCACCGCCGCCGAAGCCGCCGAAGCCACCACCGCCAAAACTCCCAAAGCCACCACCACCACCGCCTCTACCGGTAAATACCAAGAGCAGCAGCCAGGGGAGCATGTCCCTCCCCTGCCTCGTGCCCAAGAGTGAAAGCAGTATCAGAAGAATGATGATCATAGGCCATACGCTGCCCTTCTGTCCGACTTTCTTCTCTGCCGGCTGCGTGACGGTTATACCGCCTGTGATGGATACATTGGCAGCTTTTGCCACAACAGAAGCCACGGCGGTCACGGTATTGGAAAGTCCCGGCCCGAACTCACCCTTCTTGAAATACGGAATTGCGTACCTGTCACGAATTTCACCAACAAGTCCATCGGGAAGGATGCCTTCAACACCGTATCCAGTTTCAATCCTGAATTTCCGCTCCTTCAGCGTGAGGAAAATCAAAACGCCCTTGTCCTCGCCTTTTTTGCCGATGCCCCAGGCCTTGTATAAGCGGTTGACGTAATCGTTCAGTTCGTTATCCCCGATGCTTTCCACCGTGGCAACAACAATGGCAGTCCCTGTTTTTTCGAGGACCTCCTGAGCGAGGCCCTCCATGCGGTTCTTATAGTCCGGCGGGATCACGCGGGCAAAATCATTGACAGCCCCAACCGGTTTAGGAAAATTGTCTGCGGCCCATGATGCGGCGGCGCCAAAAAGAAGTACGATAGTACCCAGGGCGAGGAAAATTTTCCCGGTTCGTATGGAGTGAGACCGATTGGCAGTATTCTTTGTATTAGACGTATGAGTACCTATTATTTTGAGTTCCTGTACAGAGAGTTTTTCATAATGTAATGCCGGACCGACTCAGGAACGAGGTATTTGATCGACCTGCCCTCTCTTGCCCTTTGCCTGATATCGCTGGACGAGATATCCAGAAAGGTGACACCCCTGAAATAAATGACGTGCCCCGTTGGCCCCCTCAGTCCCTTCACGCTGTCGTCGTACTTAAATCGGGAAGCGAAATCGGCGGGAAGGATTCCATCCAGTCCCCTGTCTTCGTAACCGGGTCTTGTCATAACGACAAAATTACATAAGAGCAGCAGCCTTTGCCAGTCTTTCCAACTCTGGATGGCGTGAAAGGCATCCTGCCCCAGGATGAAATACAATTCCATATTTTTCATGTATTTCTTCAGTATGTAATCAACAGTTTCCACCGAGTAAGACTTGTCCTCACGCTGCTTCTCCACATCGGAGAATGTAAATACCGGGTTTCCTTCAATTACCAGCTTAATCATCTGCTCCCGGTGATGAAATGATGTGATATCGCCATCTATCTTGTGCGGCGGTTTCGCAGCGGGAATAAAGACAATCCGGTTCAGATCAAAAATTTCGAGAACTTCCTCGGCGCATCTGAGATGGCCATTGTGTATCGGATCGAATGTGCCTCCCAATAATCCCCATTTCATGTTCTCACCTGTCCATTCCCGTAGATAATAAATTTTGTTGTTGTCAGCTCTTCCAGTCCCATGGGACCGAAGGCATGAAGTTTTGTAGTGCTGATCCCTATTTCTGCGCCGAGGCCCAGTTCAAACCCATCGCTGAAGCGGGTGGACGCATTGACGAGGACAGTGGACGAGTTTACTTCATTCAAGAACCGTTGCGCATTTTGATAATTGTTCGTGACAATTGACTCCGTGTGCAGAGAACCGTACTTTTCAATATGGGCCACAGCCGCATCAAGATCATCAACGACGCGCACGGATAAAACGAGATCGAGGTATTCCTGATACCAATCTTCCTCTTTTGCCTGTTCAATATCCTTGAGGATTCGTCTTGTCCTGTCACAGCCCCGGAGGACAACTCCTGCTCCCTTGAGATGACTGGCAGCAAGCGGCAGAAATTTTCCTGCAATATCCTGATGGACAAGCAGGGTCTCCATGGCATTGCAAACCCCCGGACGCTGGGTCTTCGCGTTCATGCAAATATTTACGGCCATGTCAAAATCAGCGCCGACATCCACAAATATGTGGCAGACCCCTTTGTAATGTTTGATGACAGGAATCTTCGATTCATTGACAACAGCCCTGATCAGGTCTTCGCCCCCTCTCGGGATGATCACGTCTATATATTCCTCAAGCTGCAGCATCTCGCGGACTGCTTCCCTCTCAGTCATGGGAATGACCTGGATGGCCTCCTCGGGAATGGCCCGCTTCGTCAAGACGCTCTGAAGGATCTTGGCAATGGCAATATTCGAGTTTATAGCCTCAGATCCTCCGCGCAGGATGACGGCATTGCCTGATTTGAGACAAAGGGCGGCTGCGTCTGCAGTCACGTTGGGGCGGGATTCATAGATGATACCGATTACTCCCAGAGGTATCCTCATGCGACCGACGAGAAGGCCGTTCGGTCTTCGCCACATGGATGTTACTTTTCCGACCGGGTCCGGGAGACCGGCCACTTCCTTGAGACCTTTTGCAATGCCCTCGATTGTACTTTCGTTCAACACGAGCCTGTCAATCATGGCTGCGGAAAGGCCCATCTGCGTGGCTTTTTCGAGATCCTTTGCATTTTCCCTCATGAGAAGGCCAGTTTGCCTGGTGAGCGCCTCGGCCATATCGAGGAGGGCCCTGTCTTTTGCGTCCGACGACAAGCGGGCGAGCGCCGTAGCCGCTTTCTTTGCATTTTTTGCTATTTCTGCCACACGGGCTTTGATATTCATACAAATACTTTCCCTGACTAGGCACATACTTTTTTGGGGATACAACCAACAATAGACGTTGACAAGTGAGCCAGAGTTTATGTATTAACCGCCATCCAAATTAAGCAGCGGGTAAATCCCTCTCAGATGCGTTACTCTACCGAACGGCCGGGATACTGTCAAGGTCATTTGTGGCGATTCCCGGTGATTCTCGGCATATCTGTAAGAACTTTTACCCGATGCTGCAAGATTTCGAAGTCATCACCGGTTGAAAGCAATGAACGATATCTGTATCAAAGCGGGCAAGCGGGCCTATGAAATCATCCAGGATGGCGGCTTTCACTTAGACCGCGTAACGACCTATTTCGCCCCGGCGACTGGTCCCCGGTGGCTGGTTGCAAGCGGCTTCGACCTGACTCTTTTGACGAATCGCCTCCTCGGATGCGTCAGGGCAACGCACCTCGTTGGTTCATCGGCAGGGGCATTGCGGTTCGCTGCCTGGCTGCAACCTGAGCCGGAAAAGAGTTACCGCACTCTTATGGAATCCTACATTGGCGCAACTTACACGAGAGCCGACACTCCGGCCACTGTTCAGGAATCCCTGATAGGCATTGTAAATTCATATATTGAGGACGACGCCCTGCCCTTTGCACTGGCCAGTAAAAAGTATCGCCTTGCGATCATTACAGTCCGTGCAAGGAACCTTGTGGCTTCTGAATTGAAGTGGGTGCAGCAGCTCGGCCTCGGTATAGGCTTTCTCCTCAATGCCATTGAGAGATCATACATCCATTATTTTGCCGAGCGGGTTGTATTCTATAACGGGCCGAAGCCGCCGCATTTTTGCCTCAGGCCCGGTTTCCGTGGACGATACATTCCGCTCAACGAGATCAATTTCAAGTACGCCCTGGTCGCCTCGGGCGCCATTCCCATGGTAGTTGCCGGAGTCAGAAACATCTATAGGGCGCCTTTAGGAGTATACAGGGATGGCGGTATAACCGATTATCATCTGACCCATAACTATGCCGCGACAAATGACGATATCGTACTGTTCTTTAACCATCAGGAAAGAATTATACCGGGATGGTTGGATAAAAAGCTTTCCTATCGTCTGCCGCGAGCGGACGATCTTGATAATGTCTTGATGATTTATCCCTCCAACGGCTTTGTCGCGCAGCTCCCCGGAGGGAAAATACCTGATAGGGACGATTTCGCGATCTTCGTCGATGACCCGTCCACCAGGATCAAAAACTGGTGGAGTGCGGTGGAACGTGCACAGCCTCTGGGAGAAGAATTCCTGGAACTTATAGAAAGCAAAAAAATCAAAAACTTTGTGGAAAAGATAGAAATTCAGTGAGGCATGATCGGAAGTGAACGCTGAAACTATCTTGCGGCTACGTATTGACCGGCTGAAGGGAATCCTGAAGAGCTGTACACTGTGTCCCAGAAAGTGCCTGGTCGACAGGACAAGAGGTGAATCAGGGTTCTGCCGTCTCGCAGACGACGTCGTGGTAAGCCACGCCCTGCCCCATTATGGTGAGGAGCCTCCCATTTCGGGGACACGGGGCGCCGGAACTATCTTCCTGTCTTCCTGCAATCTCAAATGCATCTACTGCCAGAACTATCAGTTAAGCCATGATATTTTCGGGGAGCGCATAGACATTGAAGGACTTTCCCGTATCATGCTGGCGCTTGAGAAAAAGGACTGTCATAACATCGAGCCTGTTACGCCCACTCCCCAGATACCGCAGGTAATGGAGGCCCTTCTCATCGCCCGCCAAAGAGATTTGCGTCTTCCCCTCGTATACAATTGCGGCGGTTATGAGAACCCGGAGGTTTTGAAAATCCTGGAAGGCATGGTGGATATCTACCTGCCAGACTTTAAATACGGCACAGAGAATGATGCTCTTGTCCTTTCCGGGGTGAAGGATTACACGGCGCATGCCATCCCTTCCATCAAAGAAATGGTGCGCCAGGTCGGAGAAGAACTCTCGATGGGAGAGGGTGTAGCAAAGAGGGGAATGCTCATCCGCCATCTCATCATCCCCGGTTTTATATCGAACAGCCTGGAAGTCCTCGGATTAATCAAAAAGCATATATCCCTTTCTGTACCTCTAAGCATCATGTCCCAGTACACACCCATGCCCTCTGTTAAGAATCATCCCCATTTGAGAAAACGGATTACCCGCGACGAATATGAGCTTGTCATAAATCATGCCCTCGACATGGGCTTTGAAACCATCTTCACCCAGGATGTGGATGACCGGGCGCTGGTTCCGGATTTCAGAAAGAAAGCACCGTTTGACTGGTCATGATTTGTGATATAGTTAACTGATGGTCGTGATCCAAATACGGGATTGCTTCGCTGCGGTAGCAAGGCCAAATCGAGTATCAACACGACCTTGCTGTCATTGCGAGGAGCGGGAGCGACGTGGCAATCTCTTTTATGAAAGGCAGTCTAAAAGGAAAAGTTCTATGCTTGATTTTTCCGGCTTCGGCAAGATTCTAATTCTTATCGGCTTGGTCATCGCAGGCTTGGGTTTCCTTCTCCTGCTGGGAGGGAAAATACCGTGGCTCGGAAAACTTCCCGGTGACTTCTTCTACAAAGGCAAGAATTTCACCTTCTATTTTCCCCTCGTCACATGCATAATCATCAGCATCGTCCTCACGATTATCCTGATGTTTATCAACCGCAAATAACAGCGCAGTTATTAGTGCCGCGATACCGTTATGAAATGATATCTCATGTCAAGATTTCTCACTGCCTTCGAAATGACAGTGGCATGTGCGAACTTCTGAGATGACGCGCCGCCGGAAAGTTTTATATCATGGTCACAGCAACGATCTCTCATCTATGCCCAGAGAATAAGGCCGGTTGCGTGCTTGGCGGCAAGATTCTTATGGTACGGCAGCACCCTGATACCGTATAAATAGGGGCCATTGTTTTTCACGATGTATTCCGCAGAATATGTGAGGATCCCATCTGGCCCTTTTTTTGCTATGCTTAAAGGAATACAATCAGGAGATTCGGCAAATTCATATCCCTCCCTTCTTCCTATTATCAGCTCAACCAATATTTCTTCCGGCTCCACCTTCCCCGGATCGACCCTGGCGCTGATGATCAACGGCTGATCGACAAGCACGGCATCCCCGTGGATCCCTTCAATGCTGGCATCCAGGAGCCTGAGTGAGGAAAAACGCATGGGAATTTTGCGCCTCCAGTCCGCAAGCTCGCGGGACAGTCTGTGCGTATCCGTATAAAGTTCATGTTCCCTCTCCGCCGTGGGCAGATACATATCGTTGTAATAATCCAGGAGCATCCTTTCCGTGTTGAATCTGGGCATAAGGGTTTGTATGGATCTTTTAATCATGCTGATCCATTTTTCCGGCAGCCCTGATATTTCCCTGCTGTAGAATGCAGGTATCACTGAATTCTCGAGGATTGCATAAAGCGACTGGCTGTCCTCTTCATCGGCATTCGCCCTCTCTTCAATAAGCCCTTTACAGACAGGCCCTATGGTCCAGCCATTGGTTCCGTCATAGCCTTCGCACCACCACCCGTCAGATACGCTGACATTAAGCACGCCATTGGCGACGACCTTCTGACCGCTTGTACCGCTTGCCTCATAGGGTCTCCGGGGCGTATTCAGCCACACGTCGACACCCTGGACAAGGCGCCGCGCTATGCTGATATCATAGTCCTCGATGAAAAATATCTTGCCTCTGAATCTTTCATCCCGGCAGACATCTATAACCTTCTTGATGAGGCTTTTTCCCATGCCGTCGTTGGGATGCGCCTTTCCGGCCATAATTATATGAACAGGCCGCGTCGGATGATTCAGGATTCTGTCCAGACGGTCCAGATCAGACAGGAGCATGTCGGCGCGCTTGTAAGGGGCAAAGCGTCTTGCGAATCCGATCATCAGGGCAGCGGGATTGATTTTTGAAAAGAATTCTTCCCGCCACGTCTTCGTATAACCATATTTCACCCAGTGCTTGGAAAGATATTCCCGTAAAAAATTGATGGTCTTTTGCTTGAGTTCATATCTTGTGTCCCACAGCAGCGAATCGGGGATGTCTTTGACCTTTTCCCAGATTTCCGCGCTTCCCATGTTCTTTTCCCAATCTCCGAGATATGTATCAAAGAGGGATTGCATTCTCGGCGAGATATAGGACATCACGTGGACGCCGTTTGTGATGTGACGGATCGGGATGTCCGAGATGTTAAACCCCTTCCATACATCACGCCACATGCGCTTCGACACTTCTCCATGAACGTGGCTTACGGCATTACTCATATGGGCCATCTTCAGGGCAAAAATGGCCATGAAAAATGTTCTCTCTTCTCCGCCCTCCTTCCGTCCCAGTTCCCAGAACTGTGACCAGGACATACCCGTTTTCTTGATGAAGCTGGAAAAGTAATGTTCCATCAAATCCCTGGGAAACCTCTCAATGCCTGCTTCAACAGGCGTATGGGTGGTAAATGCCGTGCTGCCGCAAACGACCTCAATAGCCTCATCCAGGGAAAGTGCCTCCTCCGTCATCAGACCGGTGATTCGTTCGAATATAAGAAATGCGGAATGACCCTCGTTGAGGTGGTAGACACGCGGCCGGATGCCCAACTTCTTTATCAGCCTGACACCGCCCATGCCTAAAAGGATCTCCTGTTCAATCCTTATTCTCTGGTCTGCCGGATAAAGCCGCTCCGTTATTTTCCGGTCCTGTACGGTATTACCCGGAACATCTGCATTCAGCAGGTATAACGATACGCGCCCCGCCTTGACCTCCCAGATATTCGCATAGAGTGTTCTTCCGGGCAGTTCGAGAGATATCTGAACTTCATTTCCCATGTCGTCCCGAACAATTTGAACAGGCATCATGGGGAATTCATTCTCCGGATATTCCTCTATCTGGATGCCGTTCTTATCAATAACCTGTTTGAAATAGCCGTTCTTATAAAGAAGGCCTATACCCACAAGCGGAATATTGAGATCACTGGCGGTTTTTAGATGATCACCGGAGAGCGTACCCAACCCCCCCGAATAGATGGGCATGCATTCATGAAGGCCGTATTCGGCAGAGAAATACGCAATCGGTGAAGACCATTTGATTGCCTGAGAGACCTGTACCCTTTCGTCGGGAGTCCTGTCATTCATGTATTCGTCGAACTGCTGCATGATCTGCGTATACATTGTCATATAGCTGGGGTTTTCTGATGCCTCCAATAACTTTTCCGGCGACACAGTCTCCAACATCCTGACAGGGTTATTTTCCATTTGCTCCCACACTTTGGGATCGAGGGAAATATAGAGGCTGCGGGCTTTGGGGTGCCACGTCCACCAGAGATTATAGGCGAGTTCCCGCAGCCGCTCAATCTTAAGGGGAAGATTCACGACGGCGGTAAATGCGCGAAAATGAGGCTGCGTAGATACACTGCCGGCAAAGACATATTTTTTTTCCATCCTGTAGTCTATCAGGACGAGCTTTTCCGCACGTTCACGGGCAGTGGAGATGGCCGCATCATACGCCTTGAGGTAAAACTTGAAGAAGTCTTTCCAGTTTGCCTGCAGGGCTACGCGCCTGGCGCTTTTTCGCCTCTCTTCAATTTCGTGATCAGTCCAGGATAGAACTCCCTTGAAGATATTATATAGATTTTCTTCGATTAACTCGATTTTCTGACCCTTGCGTTTCAAGAGGCTAACGCCGCTGTTCTCACCTGCCTTATCCTGGACCCATAGGCCGAAACCAGCCTGATCGGTAGTTATCGTGGGTACGGAGTGGGCAACGCTCTCCAGGGGCGTATAACCCCACGGTTCATAGTATGACGGGAAAACGCCGAGATCGCATCCCGAGAGGGCTTCGTAATAGGTCATGTTGATCAGGCCATCATGACCGTTTAAGTATGCCGGGTCAAAGATGACGTGAATCCTGTTTTGGGGCGTATTCATAAGTCCCAATCTGTTGCATGTCTGTAAAATAGGATCGGATGCCTCATAGTGGAGCCTGTGGGTGGCAACGGGAGGGTTGCCCGGTTCGGCTCTTCCGGGCTCGTGCTGCAGGGTGGGAATCAAATCCATATGTCCTCCAAGTACGAAAAGGCAGGCCAGAACTTCTTCATCTTTGGTCATGTCCTTCTCGAGGCGGCCCAGGGCATTTAGAAAAATATCAATGCCTTTATTATGGAATTCGTAGCGTCCCGATATGATCAAAATCTTCATATTCGAAGAAAAATCTTTTCTCAAGAACCGTGAAGCCGCGGCCAGGAGTTTTTCCCTCGATTTCAACGCCGGCGCTCTGTTTGCGGTGAGATCAGGAATGTGGTCCACATCAAGACCGTTGGGTGTAATAACATCCGGGTACCTGCCAAGAAAATTTTTTGCTTCAGAGGCGGTTATTTCACTGACTGTCGTGAAACAGTCTGCCTCCCTTGCAGAGGCCACTTCCATGGAATATTTAGCTTTGATATTGTGGGCACTCGCTTCTGCCAGCGGCGATATATTGTCCATGACTGTGTATATATCCACCCCTGAACCAGCGAGGGTTCTTCCGAGAATCGTTGCGTGTGTCGTAAATATGGTGCCTATTTCGGGAACCTTTTTTTTCACGCACAGGAGGCCCGCGCCGCACATCCATTCGTGAAACTGAGCGATGGCCGGTATGTTATTATGCGGTCTGACCATCAGGTTATAGATCGTTTCGATTACTTCACCGCAGGCATAACTGAACATCAAGGGTTCCACGTAGTCCCATCCGCCGGCTATGGAATCTATGCCGTAATCCTCCCAGAGCCTGTAAAGCAACTGGTCTTTGTCATATTTCTTTCCGAAATTGACAAGGATGACCTTCGGCTCTCCGGGAATTTTCCACCTGCCAAAACGGCACGGGATTTCCTTGATGGCCGTACTTTCCCTGATCTTGACCCAGCAGTCCTCGTCTGTTTCTTCAAAATCGGGGTTCGTCTTGAGATCAGGTCCCAGAAGGAAGTACCGTTCACCATAGTTGCGAATGGCCTCCCTCATCTTGCTGGCAATAACGGTATATATTCCTCCTACCTTATTGCATACCTCCCAGCTGACCTCAAATAGATAGCCTTTAGTCTGCCTCTTCATGGATTGCGCTCCTCTTTTTGCCTAAATATCCGGAAAAGTCGTCGATGATATTCATATAGTTGATATACGCATCATAGGGCGACCCGTAGGGATTGGAATGTTTATGGATGTCCCCGTCGGCAAGCTCTCTGGTGCGCATGTAGAAGAAATGATCCGATGCCTGGAGCATGCGCCACGTGTGGAGAAATATCGCGTCTTTCCGACTTCGCACTTTCGACTCCATACTGTAAAGCGCATCAATCGCGTCTTTCTGCAATGCATTTCCCAGCCGCGTGTCTAAATCCCTTTCGGCATCTGCCCATGAGATATAATCCTCCACATCAAGTTCGTCAACAGGAGTGTAGTCTCCGGCAATCTCCAACGGGGTCTGAAACCTGAAATCGGGATGCGCCAGAATTTCGCGGGGCAGGAGACGGAGAAAGTCAAGTATCCCCGTTTCATCCGGGTGATGTTCACCAAAGGTCTCATAATTCATGAAAAGGTTTATGACATCCCCGGTATCGTTCATGCTGTGAATCCAGTTAGCATATTTGTCGGCCAAGAATGGGTGTGCAGACCACGTTGGGTCCGAAAAATGAAAGGCAATATCATCGGAGAGACGGTAGTTTCTCAAGAGCAGTTTCAGATTCTTACACCCTGAGGGTCGGTAGACATAGTTGGGAGACCGCCATCCCAGGATCTTATCTACCCCTTCGGCCACAATGACATGGTATCCCATTTTTTCTGCGTATTTCGCGAGCGCGCTGTTATAGATGAGTTCAGTGTGACGAAGCGTCCTGGGTGTTTGACCAAACAGGGTCTTTATCTTCTTCTTATGCAACATGACCTGCTCTCTGAATTCCCGGACGGAATAGAGATATGCGAGGGAATGGTAATAAGTCTCACTTACAAACTCCACACATCCCGTATCGGCAAGTCGTTTAAAGCTTTCAAGAACGTCACCCCGATGTTTTTCAAACTGATCAAGGAGAACGCCTGTTATCGAAAACGCTACCCGGAAATCTCCCTTATACTGCTTGATCAGATCAAGCATGATGCGGTTGGCCGGAAGATAGCATTTTTCAGATGATATGTGCAGGTTCTTGAGGTTTCTTTCCGAATCCTCGTAAACGTGGTCATGGTCAATATCAAAAAAGGTATAGTGCTTCAGCCAGCGAGGCTTATTCACGTGAAAGAGCAGACAGATACTTGGCATTTTCCCACCTTTTCAATGCAACACGAGCCTGTAGACATCGACGATCTTTTCAGCAGCTTTTTCCCAGTGAACGCTTCGTAATTGCTCACGCGACCTCTCGACAATCTCCTCTACCAGACTCGGGTATCTTAGAATAGCAATTATCTTATTGGCAATTTCATCCACATCCCAGAAGTCCACTTTCAAAACATGATCAAGGATCTCCGCTGCACCGGACTGTCTGGAAATAATGACAGGCACATCGTAAACCATCGCCTCAAGAGAAGATATACCGAAAGGTTCCGATACGCTGCACATGACATACATGTTGCTCATGGAGAATATACGCTCGACTTCTGTTCCCTGAAGAAAGCCGGTAAAGTGGAAATTCTTCCCTATATGGAGTTCGGCGACCCGCTCGATCATGCGGGGCATCATATCTCCGGCGCCCGCCATGACAAACGTCACTTCCGGAAATTCTTTCAAGACTCTTGCTGCCGCCTCGATAAAATAGTCAGGACCCTTTTGAAAGGTAATTCTGCCGAGAAAAAGTACAATCTTTTTGTCAGGATTTTTTTCCCAATGGTAAACCTTTGGCGCTTCATCTCGCGAAACGGCGTTATGAACAACGGATACCTTATCAGGATCAATACCATAGTGTTTGATTATCAAATTTTTTGTATAATTGCTCACAGCAATAACATGATCGCATAACACCATGCCGCAGCGCTCCAGATAATAGATATCCTGATTTACATGTTCGCCGCTTCTGTCAAATTCCAGAGAATGAATGTGAAGAACAAGGGGCTTCCCGCTGACCTTCTTGGCATAGAGACCGGCAAAGACGGCCATCCAGTCATGGGCGTGGATGACATCAAACGACTGCTCTCCGGCAATAACACCGGCTGCCCTTGCATACCTCATGACTTCGGCAATCAGATTTGGACCATAGTGCCCTGAGGTTCCCAAAACGTGGGAGCCCTCCGTTTCCATCGAGCCTTTTTCGTATGAGGGCAGGTCAAAATGTCGCCGCTGCGACCTTTCATACTCGCCCTTATTTAGATATGGCCTAAGAGTGGAATTGATCAGCCTGACATCGAGTCCGGCAAAGATATCCATGGCGTCAATATCCTGAGCCCTCACGGGACTTGCCGGCGCCGAAATCAAATCCACGTGTGATGGCAGAGCCTCACCGGGCCATTCGGGAATGACGAAGGATATCTTGTGACCCAACGCGACGAGCGCCTTGGTGATACCGAAACAGGCCGTCCCGAGACCGCCACTTACATGGGGCGGAAATTCCCACCCGAACATAAGGATTCTCAAGGCTCTCCGCCTCCTTAGCATAAAACAATTGTGTCTGTATCGGAATGTTATTACAGGGGTGACTCTTGCACGATACCGCTGAAATATATTTTTACTATAATGTCATAATGGAAGGTTAAAGTAAACCAGAAAATCCTTTCATTATATGCCATCGAATGCCTTACTGGGAATTTAAGTATCAGGAGTATCATTGAGAAGCATATACAGTCTGATTAGTCCGGCAGCGCTCCAGGCCTGCGAAATGCACCCGTTAGGGCGATGGGGAACGTCGCCATCGAAGATTTCAGATATGCAACCGATGCCGGCGTCCGGCATATGGTTGCGAAGAAATGCCCGAATGTAATTTAAGAGAAATGTCTTTGCCGCCGCTTTATCTTCTGCGGCCTTGATATATGCCTCGCCGAAATGTGCTATCAGCCAGGGCCACACAGTGCCTTGATGATAGGCCGCATCCCTCGTCAAGCCATCGCCTTCGTACCGCCCTTTATAGCTTTTATCTTCCGGTGAGAGGGTTCTCAGGCCAACCGGCGTAAGGAGGTGCTTCTTGACTTTCTCGACCACACCCATCCATTTAGCTGTATCCAATGGCGAGTAGGGAAGCGAGACAGCCAGAATCTGATTCGGCCTTACGGCCTGATCCAGAAAACCGTCGCGGAAGACATCACCCAGATAGGCCTCGCCTTCGATCCAGAAGGTATCGACAAAGGATTTCCTTATCCTTGAGATCAGATCCCGGGGAAAAAACTCATGATCATCAAAAAGCTGTCCGAGTTCATGGGCGAAGCAGATGGCGTTGTACCAGAGGGCATTGATCTCTACGGGATATCCCCATCGCGCGGTGACAGGCGTGCCTGCTACGGTTGCATCCATCCATGTTATATGCGTACCCTTATCACCCGCGTGGAGCAAACCGTTTTCGCCCATATAGATATTGAATGCCGTACCACCCACATACCCTTTCAGAATCCTCTTCATGACCGGCCACAGCCGGCTTTTAATAAACCGGATGTCGCCTCCGTACTTCAGCATCTGTTGAATGGCCCAGAAATACCAGAGTGACGTATCGACCGTATTGTAAGCATTTTCCATCTCGTCATCGGAGAAATAATTGGGCAGAATGCCGTTCTTTTCATATGCGCTAATTGAGTCGAGGATGGCCATCCCCTCCTCGGAACGGCCGCTCAAGAATGTCAAACCCGGAAGCGAGATGAGTGTATCCCGTCCCCAGTCGCCGAACCAGTGATATCCGGCAATGATAGCCGGTCGGCCTGACGGTGAATTGATGAGAAACTGCTGACCAGAAGTAATCAGGTTTCGGACGTGAATCCTATCCTCCTCATTTTCAAACTTCTCCGCCATCTTCTCGTCTCTTGAGACCTCCTTAGAGCGCCTCGCCGTTTCCGTCATCCATATTTCTTCCAGCTTTTCACGGCAGGCGTCCGTCGATGCAGAAATGATGACGGTACTTCCCTTTTCAATGGGAATCTCGAGAATGCCGGGACAGAAAAGATCCTCATGCCAGTCAAAGCCCCTGTCTTTCTCTCTCTCATATTCAAAATTATTGTACCAGACAGGAGAAGGGAAAATTTTCGCTTCTACATTCGTTTGAACAACAATGGGAGGCATGCCGTCATAAGGGTGTAGACTGAATCCCCTTTCCGTCTTGTATGTTTCCGTTTGAAGGAACATGTTCTCTTTGGTCAAGGCGTGATAACCACGAAATGCAACGAATGGTTTCAGACGTAAGGCGCCCGGAAACTGACAATGTTCGACGTCATACCTGATGAGTACGCGATCCTCGTTATGGATCATCATAATTGCCTTATGGATGCGTATCCCATCTGCCTCATAGGTAAACCGGGGGGAATAATCCAGGCTAAATTCCTTCAGGAAATGCTTCTCCTTGGGGAAAAAGAAACCGGGATATTGACAGCATGAAAGGAAGAATTCCTTTTCGCCTGAAATGACTGCGTCTTCGAGCCACGAAAGGAGGACATGCCTCCCTTTCGGCATCCTGAGATTTGCCACCAAGAGGCCATGATACTTTCTCGTATTGCAAGAGAGTATCGTACTGGATGCATACCCCCCCAAACCGTTGGTATCAAGCCACTCTAAGGTCAAGGCCCTTTCAAGATTCGAGGAGGAGGACTCATCCACCGTATATCGTTTCATCTGTGTCATCCTTCCATGGGGCAAATCGAAAAGTCAAAAAAGCCCGCAGGGTATCAAATAATTTACGGCAATTGGCTGGGGAAAGGACGGCGCTACCATCAATCATGGCATATTGAATACTTCTACGCCTGATGGGGGCTTGAAGTTAAAAAGCTTATCGTCAAGGTTGTTGTTGATTCTTATATCTGCGAGCCGGATACGGGTAACATTTCCATACAGGTCTGCAAAACTGCATTGTATGATCTGAAAGTTTTCCTTATCTATGGTGATATACAACTTGTCGACGCCTGTGTCCGAAACTTTGGGAACAAGGGTAAGGAGATAGTCCCCATTCCTGTCCACAGTATCAGGCTTTGAAAAGCCTACATGGAAATCTTCACTCAGTTTGCCTATGCCTGAAAGAAACTTCACGGCCAGCTTCGACCTGTAGATATTTTCTGTATCCTGTACATAGGCAGCACGGTCCTCCGGAATATACAACCATGCTTTTTTAGGATTGATGATTAATTTTTTTGCCTTTGGTTTTGAATAGACCCACAACATTCTCCTGGGATTTTTTACATAAACAACCCCTTCCTCCCTTTCTGTCTTATTCACTGATTTGATCGTCACTTCCTGTATGAATTGCGCTTTTATGTCCTGTGTTTTTTTATATCTCTCCTGTGTTCTTGCAATCAGCTCATTGAGAGGCAGGATATCCGCGAATGATGTTCGCAAAGCAAAAAATAAAAGACAAATCAAGATGATAACTGTCTTTAATGAATAGCGATAATTTCGGTCACATTTTTTTTTCATTTTTTTACATTAAACGAGAACAACAATGGCACATTTCTTTCCAAAAGCTTATATCTCATCGAGAGCTATCAATAAGTAGCAGAAATCAAATGGTACTTATATATATTATTGTAATTATTTAACTTATTCAGTGCCTCAATCGTATGCAATGAGGTATAAAATAGTCACAATTGAGGACTTACGCATGTTATCAACATGTTTATGAACAATCTTTTCCACACTTCTGTGGATTCCAATCGCAAGTGTATGTTACAAGAGGAATATCCCTCAAAAACATGTTTATCAGTCCGATAGAGGCACTCTCCAGCCAAAGGGGTCATCTTTTTCGCCGTACTGTATCTGGAGGATTTCATTGTATAATTTCTCAGTTAGTGCCCCTATTCCCCCTCCACTTATAGCCGTCGCCTTTCCTTTGTAAAAGATCTCCCCTATGGGTGAAACAATAGCCGCTGTCCCGGAGGCAAAGGCCTCCTTCAGTGTGCCTTTGGCGGATGCATCCATAAGCTCATCAATTGATATGGGCCTTTCGGAAACGGCGATATTCCACCTCCTGGCCATCTGTATCACTGAATCACGGGTCACACCGGGCAGGATGCTTCCCGTGAGGGGCGGTGTAATCAATTCATTCCCGACGAGGAAAAAGATATTGCTCGTCCCCACCTCTTCAATATATCTTCTTTCGATGGCATCTAACCAAAGCACCTGCGTAAATCCCTTTTCAGCAGCTAATTTGCTTGCCAGGAGACTGGCGGCGTAATTGCCCGCAGCCTTAATGTACCCTATGCCCCCGCGCACGGCCCGGACATAATCCTCATCCACGTAAAGGCTCGTCGGGCTGAATCCCTGGGGATAGTATGGACCGACGGGACCAATGACAATAAAAAATATGTATGCATTGGCGCTGTGCACACCTAAGGCCGCTTCCGTGGCAATCATCGTCGGCCTGATATAAAGGGATGCCCCACGGGATCGAGGCACCCAGTCCTTGTCGATGAGAACAAGCTTTTTCAGGGCCTCCATAAAAAGATCGGGGTCGATCCGCGGCATACAGAGCCTATCTGCGGAGTTATTCATTCGTTTTATATTCCGGTCTGGTCTGAAAAGGAAAAGAGCATTGTTCTTTCCGCGGTATGCCTTCAGTCCTTCAAATATTTCCTGTCCGTAGTGAAGGCACATGGCCGTGGGATCAAGGGACAAAGGCCGATAGGGTTCTATCATTGCGTCATACCACCCACGATCCGAATGGTATTGCATTGTAAAGATGTGATCCGTGAATATTTTCCCAAACCCCAGCTTTGATTCGTCCTCGGGCTTCGCCTTCATTTGGTTTGGTTTGGCTCGAATAATCTTAATCTCCATACGTTCATCCCCCTCTTTGCTCTACCATCGGATAGGTAGAGTTCCTTATCACTAAATCATTTTTCTATCAAGGCTTCTGTACTGGATGGCCTCGGCGACATGGCTCCCGCGAATCTTCTCATCTTCTTCAAGATCCGCAATAGTTCTGGCAATCTTCAGCACCTTGGTATAGGCCCGGGCTGAGAGCCCGAGTTTCTCTATGGCCATTTCGATTAGTTTCTGGGATTCCTCATCGACGGTGCAATATAGTTTTATCTCTTTGTCTGACATCCTCGCATTGAATTGCATGCTCCGGTCGGCAAATCTCCCCTTCTGCATGGATCTCGCCTGCTCAATTCTTTTCTTGATTACCCCGGACGATTCGCCGGAAGACCTCCCCGTAAGGTCCTTATATCTTACCGACGGGACCTCGATATGTATATCTATTCTATCCAACAGGGGACCCGATATCCTTGCCTGATACTGGCGGATCTGCTGTGTTGTACATCTGCAAGCCCTCGTCTGATCGGTATAATAACCGCAGGGGCAGGGGTTCATAGCCGCCACAAGCATAAATCTTGCCGGATATGTGGCAGTAATGGAAGACCTCGTAATCGTGACATGTCCATCCTCCAAAGGTTGTCTCAATGCCTCAAGGACATTTCTCTTGAATTCCGGCAGCTCATCGAGAAACAAGACACCATTATGGGCGAGGCTGATCTCTCCCGGTCTGGGAGTGTGTCCTCCCCCCACGAGTCCGGCATCTGAAATTGTATGGTGGGGGGCTCGAAACGGTCTTGTCCCTAAAATGGTCTCTCTCTTGTTGAGCAGTCCCGTCACAGAAAATATCTTCGTAATATCAATTGCCTCAGGAAAAGAAAGGCCGGGAAGTATGGAAGGGAGCCTCTGTGCCAGCATCGTCTTTCCTGAACCCGGCGGACCTATCATTATTATATTATGACCCCCCGCTGCGGCAACTTCCAATGCCCTTTTTGCGTGCTCCTGACCGCGGATCTCGCTGAAATCGAAGGGATAATTGCAGCTCTTATTGAATAGATCAGCAATGTCCAGCGTTAGCGGTATTATTTTCTTCCTGCCGTTAAGAAATTCAACGACGTCGGAAAGGGTATCAACAGGAATCACTTCGACAGCTTCCACCATGGCGGCTTCGTTGGCGTTTTCCCTTGCCACGATGATGCCCCTCTTCCCCATTTCCTTTGCCAGGAGGGCCGCGGAAAGGACTCCATCAACCCCCTTGATGCTTCCGTCCAGGGACAGTTCTCCGATGAGGATGTAATCGAGGGTGTCCTTTAACTCGATACAGCCTTCGCCTGTCAAAATGCCTACTGCAATGGGAAGATCGAAACCGGTTCCTTCTTTTTTAATGTCGGCAGGTGCGAGATTTACGGTAACGTGGTTATTGGGGAATTTGTAGCCGGAATTTTTTATGGCTGCCTTGATTCTGTCTTTGCTTTCCTTGACTGCGACATCTGGAAGTCCCACCGTTAAAAATTGAGGAAGTCCCGGTGATATATCTACTTCCACATCGACTGGATACGAATCTACACCGACAACGGCGCTGCTGATAACCTTTACAATCAATTCGTGCTCCCCGAAACTTTCTCAAGAGTGGGCGAAAATACTATAAAATAAGTTTTTTCATAGCAAGACATTTCTTTTGGAAAAGTATTTTTTTAACTCTCTTGACTGGGCAAAGGGGCTATGCTAATTTCGGTACAACTTCTCGCAACGAGGTTCAGAAAATCAGCATGACTAAGTTCTCCCACTTCGATGAAAAAGGCAAGGCCAAGATGATTGATGTAACGGCAAAGGAACGGTCCGTACGAAAGGCCGTTGCCCGGGGGAAAGTCCTCATGAAAAAAAAGACACTGAGTCTCATCGAAAGGGGAGAAATGCCCAAGGGAGATGTCTTTGTTGTGGCCAAGATTGCGGGGATAATGGCAGCCAAAAAAACAAGCGAAATGATCCCTATGTGCCACCCCTTGGAATTGACAGGCATTGATATCAGTTTTATGAAAGATGCTGATCTGGGTGAAATCACCATTGAAGCGACAGTGCGGACTGTGGGAAGAACAGGGGTGGAGATGGAGGCCATGACAGCCGTCAGCGTTGCGGCTCTCACAATTTACGATATGTGCAAATCTGCCGATAAAAACATAGTCCTTTCGGACATCAAATTAATCACAAAACATGGTGGCAAAAGCGGTCTCTTCATTAGAGATACGTAAATGAGAGATCCGCATCTATCTACCCATAGAAGAAGCTATGTACCAAAACGTCTACAGAATAAGAAGATCGTTCTTAGTTCCCTTTTTCGTTGATTTTATTCTCCTCTTCTTCCTTCTCCTGCTGGCATACTTCCAGGGAGGTTCGAATTTAGAAAGAATATTACTTACGGTAATTTTCATACCCGTTCTTTATGTTCTATTCGAATCTTCATTCCGCATGGTCCAAACAGGAGACCATGGCATCATGATCAGGAAATTCATGCGGAAAAAGGAACTCCGCTGGGAGGATATCGCTCATATTGGCGCTCTGATCTTAAGAAAAAGGGTATATCTCCTATTGACTACGGTGAAGGGATTTTATATTCTATCGAACGGTTATGAAAAGTTTTCCACTCTCGTCAGTGATCTTGTCGGTCACATGGACAATGAAAAAGTGGAAGAACAAGTGAAAACACAGATGGAACATCCTGCAAAGAATATGTCGGATATCATTATGACATGGTTTACGGCTATGGTTCTTGCGGGAATCATAATAATAAAACTGTTTACCTCGTAAATTTTCTGATCTTGTAAAAAGTCATGACCTGGGTTAAAAGTCATCGAACTTTCTTCACGACAAAAGCATGAGAGAAAGGGCCTGTCGTTATTATGAAACGCAAAAAAACAAAAGCTGTAGCTGTCGATCAAAGTGTTCAGGCAAAGCCATATTCACTTATTGAAGAGAATATGGAAAAAAAGCTTGAAGACATTTCTACAGTCCTCTGTTCAGCCGGTGACGGGAAAAAAAGGAAAAGCAGATTGCATGAAGAAGTTTTAATCATGGTTGAAAGATGTCTTTTCAAAATTGCCCTCAAGCGGAATGGTCATGTCAAGAGTGCTGCAGCCAATTACCTTGGAATCAACAGGAATACATTCCAGAAAAAAATGGCCAAGCTGGGCATCAGTCGTGAAAATAAAAGTTAGCCTGTCACATAACATAGTTAAATTGATGGAAAAGGGGGTCCATATACCGAGCCCCTTTTCTATTGATATCGGGGAAGAAATAGTTCTGGAGAGGATTGCCGGCGACGGCGTAGCCATCTATCCCGGAACCAGGATCTATGGGTCAAAAACCCTGATCTCTCGGGGAACCAAGCTGGGATATGAAGCGCCGGCAACCATCGTCGATTGTCAAACCGGCCCGCATGTTGAGCTTAGAGGGGGATTTTTCAAATCATCTGTCTTTCTGCGAAGGGCAGCCGTGGCATGTGGCGCGCAGGTCCGTGAAGGATGTATCTTAGAAGAAGAGGCCAATGCGAATCATGCAGTCGGATTAAAGCAGACCATACTCTTCCCGTTTGTAACCTTGGGCAGCCTCATCAACTTTTGTGACTGTTTCATGGCAGGCGGAATAAGCCGGAAAAATCACAGCGAAGTCGGCAGTTCATATATACATTTCAATTACACACCCAATCAAGACAAGGCCACACCTTCACTCATCGGCGACGTACCCAGAGGCGTCATGTTAAACCAACCGCCCATTTTTTTGGGGGGTCAGGGAGGCCTGGTCGGTCCTGTCAGGATCGGTTACGGCAGCGTAATTACGGCGGGCGTGGTTTGCAGGAGGGATTATTCTGAAGGAAATAGATTAATAACGGAAAGTGACATTTCCACCCACGACAAGTCATTTCGCGTGGGTTTTTACAGAAATATCAAGCATCGCGTCTATAATAACATCTGCTACATCGCAAACCTCTTAGCCCTGAGACAGTGGTATGCCCACGTCCGGCAACCTTTTTTCCGACGGGAAGATATGGGTGAGGAGCTTTATGCCGGGGCCATGGACAATCTTGAAATTTCTATTGATGAAAGATTGAAGCGATTCAGAGACCTGTCTCAAAAAATGCAAACATCGATAGAGCTGGGCAGGAATGCCGCAAAAAAAGGCACACAGGAAAAGCTTCTCAAACAGAAAAAGGAGTTCAGCGAAAATTGGCCGAGGCTTGAAGAGATTTTCACCTCTGGGAAAGAAATAACTGTTGATCTCACGAATCGGGACTCATTCATCAAAGTCATTCATAACAGAATGAAAGATGAAAGCGATTACATAAGAGTCATTCAGGGCCTGGATAGAGATGCGTCAATCATGGGAACGGCATGGCTGCAGAACATTGTAGATCACATCACCCGTACGGCATTAATCCATTTGCCATCCTGCAATTCCTGACGCCATCAATTAAACGAGATCGGGACTTTGATAATTATTATATGCAGATATTAAGACAATGGTACGCTGAAATAATCAGCTATCTTATGAAATGGAAGATATATGTAGGAGTTGATGTATACAGCACTCCCGAATACTCGATAGTCTTCTTCCCGCTAATTCCTGATGTCGTCTGCTGCGGCTTCGCCGGTATCCTGGCAATTAAAGGCATTGGCAAGCGCGAAGAAGGCAATCTCATAAAGAAGCTTGCCCAACTCTTCCGGAACATCAAGAAAAATGACATGAAGGCTCTCTCTACCGGTTCTGTAAGACCGGGCCAATATCTGGGGGGGGACCGATATCTGAAAGAAATGGAAAAAACGCTTTTCCAGTTAAAGACAGGCGTCGCATATCAGGAAATCTATTTCAAGCCTCTCACGGCCGGACAACTTTCAGACATTACGGAAGAGATGAAGGCATTTTTCCTGGACGAAGAAAAATGCCTTGAAGAAAACGCCGGCAACTTTCCGACAGAGGAGACGGAAACGATAAACAGCAGACATATCCTGATGAAGGATATTATCTGGGGTCTCGAGAAAGATGTACTCGAAAATATAGAAAAAATCAGGGGGCTCTCGGGAGCGGGCAGCGTCAACGAAATATCTCCCGAATCATTTATAAAATATAAGAAAATAAATTTTCTTCTGAACTGCCTCGACAGGTTGGAGGTAAGGGGAAGAGATTCGGCGGGTATACAGATATCCTTCAGGCTCCCCGATACGGCCTCATTTGAGAATATTTTAAGCGCGCTCAAAGAGAAAGGCCTGTATGATGATTATTCCACGAGAATCCGTGCAGGCGACCTCATCAATGGTTCAATCTGTCTCTCTCCTGCGGTCCCGTCCAAGGGTAGTCCGCGGGGCAAAGGGATTGATCTCGCGTTCGTGTATAAAACATCATCCATCATCGGCGAGCTCGGTCAAAATGTCAGGGATCTGAGAAAATTCATCTCCCACGATAAGGTCTTCTATGAATTATCCAGGGAGGAGACAGAATTTGAAACGTCAATATCCCACACAAGATGGGCATCAGTGGGTTCCATTACGGAAGAAAACTGCCATCCGATTAATAACTTTACCATGAACAGAAACAGCGGCCATGAAGATGCTGCATGGCCGGAGATCGTGAAAAACTACCCTTTCTATGGCGAGGGAAGCTGGTTCATTAACGTTATCCTTAATGGAGATATAGACAACTATCAATCCCTCCGAAATGCAATTGAAAAGGGAGAAGACCTTATTGCTTCACATATTACGACTGACACGAAGATCATCCCCCTGCAAATTGAAAAGCATCTCTCTGCCGGTCATGATCTGGCTGAGGCGTTCAGATTGGCCGTAAACGCATTTGAAGGCTCCCATGCCATTGCCATGACCAGCAATACGGAGCCGGGAAAGGTGTTTCTTGCCCTCAAGGGCAGCGGGCAATCCATTTATGTAGGCCTAGCCCCTGAGGAGTATATATTTTCATCGGAACTTTATGGTCTCGTGGAGGGCACTCCTTTTTTCCTGAAGATGGACGGCGAAAGACCTTCCTCAGCCGATGATCCTGAAGCGTCAGGCCAGATATTTATCCTTGAGCAGAACTCTCAAGGGGGTCTTTCGGGGATTAGAACGCTTTTTTACGACGGGACTTCTCTCTCCATTGGAAACGATTCCGTGCAGAAGGCAGAAATCACCACCCGCGATATAGATCGAGGGAATTTTCCACACTACTTTCTAAAAGAAATATCTGAAGCAACTCTCTCCGTAAGAAAAACCCTGCGCGGCAAATATAGAATCTCAAAAAAAGAAAACGGAAGATATTCAGTTACCTTCAATCTTGGCCGGGACATCATACCGGAAAAGTGGAGACAGGCCCTCACCCGTGGAGAGATCAAGAGAATTATCGTAATAGGTCACGGTACTGCCGCCGTTGCCGGAGAGGCTGTTGCCGACGGAATGAACAGATATCTGAAAGGCACTCACATCAAAATTGACGCCAAGGTCGCATCGGAATTGAGCGGCTTTTTCCTGGAGGATGACCTGAAAGATACGCTGGTAATCCCCATCACGCAGTCGGGCACGACGACAGACACCAACCGTGCCGTAGCTATGGCTGTGGAACGGGGGGCGACGGTAATCGCCATTGTCAACAGGAGGCAATCTGACATAACAGGGAAGGCAAACGGAGTTTTTTATACGAGCGACGGCAGGGACATCGAAATGTCTGTGGCTTCAACCAAGGCATTTTACTCCCAGGTTGTGGCAGGTCATGTCCTTGCACTCTGTCTTGCCCAGCTTCTGAAGAATGTCTCCGACGACTTTATTGCAGATGAGCTTCACAACCTCGAACAGGCGCCTAACTTGATGAACAGGGTGATAGAGAAGAAAGGGCAAATCAAGCAATCAGTCGAACTACTGGCAAAAAAGAGAAGGTACTGGGCCGTCGTGGGAGACGGGCCTAATAAGGCGGCAGCAGATGAGATCAGGATAAAACTGAGCGAGCTGTGTTATAAAACGATATCGTCAGATTTTATAGAAAATAAGAAGCATATTGACCTCTCTGCCGAACCCTTGATCATAGTCTGTGCAGCCGGCAGCCCGGAAACTGTGACGGGAGACATCATCAAAGATGTAGCCATCTTCAAGGCGCACAGGGCGGGTGTTGTCGTTTTTGCAGATGAAGGTGAAGGCCGGTTCGACGGCGTTGCCGATGCCGTTGTTGAGGTACCCAGGGCAGCAATGCCCATGCCTGTAATCTTAAATACCCTGGCCGGACATTTATGGGGTTATTATGCTGCCTGCAGCATTAACGAAGACGCCATTTTCTTGCGGGAATTCAGGAGTCATCTCGATTATATAATGGCAGAACATGAGAAAAGAAATTATTCCATTTACGAGAGGCTGGCCGACAGAAATTACCGGAAGCTGGTCAGAGATTTCTCGACTGAATTCAATCAAAAAAGAACGGATGGCGCCTTTTCATTCACTAACGTGAATACCATATCCGATATAGTTCTTCTTCTCAAATATGCAGCCGGAAAACTGCCCCTTGAAGACTACTGGAGCGATTTCAAGAGTGAGGAGGGGCTGCCATCTCCGGTCGAGATGCTTGACATCTCTCTCGGCCACTCGATAGATGAGCTCTCCAGACCGATAGACGCCATCAGACATCAGGCGAAGACAGTGACGGTCGGAACAAGCAGGAAGGAACAGCCTCTCAGAGGTATTATTTTTGACATATTAAGACAACTTGAATTTTCGATCAAATCCACTGTCACCAAGAATGTATTGACCATCGCAAGGATTCAGCCGTCCATTGCCGCGTTAAGCGGTTATACCCTCTATGACATTAATAATCTGGACGCTGAAGGAAATCCCGTGGATACTTCAACGATAACTGTTAAAAACAGAGGGGGCATCTCACTCACGATGAAATCGAGGACGGAAGGTTCGAGTAATCTCATGGGGACAAAAAGGACGATAGTCAGCACCGGCCACGTCTATATTGGCCGCGGAAAATCCGATGGCGCTTCCATTGTCGTTATTCCCCTTCTCGGGGATGGGAGAGGCGTAGGGAGCTTGCTTTTGATCCATGTGGAATTTAACGAATCACTTTCCGTGAAAGGAAAGAAAGAAGTCTTAGGCTACAAATTTAACGACATCCGCAATCTCGTTAACGAATATAATCTACCGTGGGATGACCGCTATCTGGAAAATATATCCACAGGTGTTCTCCTGGGCGAACCGGTGGAGGTTATTGCGGGTCAGATAAGAAAATCTCTGGGGGGAAACAGCGGCAACTCTCAGGCCAAGTAAATTTCAGGAGCAATCATGAAGACAAAATTTATTTTTGTAACCGGTGGCGTTCTCTCTTCCCTTGGCAAAGGTTTGGCTGCTGCTTCTATTGGCGCCCTTCTTGAATGCCGGGGTCTCAGGGTAACCAATCAAAAGCTGGATCCATATATCAATGTCGATCCCGGCACCCTTAGTCCATTCCAGCATGGCGAGGTTTTTGTGACGGACGATGGCGCGGAAACAGACCTTGACTTAGGCCACTATGAGCGATTTACCTCGACCCGCATGGCGAAGTGCAACAACCTTACGTCGGGTCAGGTATATTTTTCGGTAATTACAAAGGAAAGGAAGGGGGAATATCTGGGGAAGACCGTGCAGGTTATTCCCCATGTTACCGATGAAATCAAAGATTATATCAAGAGCTGCGCCGCCGGGTTCGACGTCGCGATCGTGGAGATCGGTGGAACCGTCGGAGACATTGAGGGCCAGCCCTTTCTGGAGGCAATCAGACAATTCCGCAATGAGTCCGGAAAACAAAACGCCATATTTATACACCTGACATGGGTCCCCTTCATAAAGACCGCCGGGGAGGTTAAGACAAAACCGACGCAGCACAGTGTGAAGGCCCTCCGTGAAATCGGTATTCAACCGGATATTCTGTTATGCCGCACGGAAGATTTTCTCTCTGAAGACATCAAGGCCAAGATAGCTCTTTTCTGTAATGTGGAAGTTTCATCCGTATTTACGGCAAAGGATGTGCAGTGCATCTATGAAGTGCCAATCGTTTTTCACAAGGAAGGGGTGGACAATAAAATTGTCGACCTCTTAAACATCTGGACTGGCAGGCCGCATCTGGAGGCATGGGAGGATGTGGCAGACAAGATTAAGAATCCTCCCCACGAAGTGTGTATCGCCATAGTGGGCAAATATGTGAATTTGACGGATTCCTACAAGAGCCTCAATGAAGCATTAGTGCATGGAGGCATCGCAAACAACTGCCGGGTAAACCTGCGTTTTGTCGATTCGGAAAAGATCGAAAAAGAAGGTATTGGTAATCTTCTTGACGACGCTGATGGCGTACTTGTGCCCGGAGGATTCGGAGAGAGGGGCATTGAGGGAATGATCACTGCCATTCAATTTGCCCGTGAGAACAAGATTCCGTATTTCGGCATCTGCCTGGGCATGCAGCTCGCCGTCGTGGAATTCGCCCGGCACGTATGCAGACTCGAAAGGGCAAACAGTTCCGAATTTGACAAGGAAACGGCGTATCCGGTAATCGATTATCTGCCCGAGCAGAGAGACATCAAGGAGATGGGCGCAACAATGAGGCTGGGGGCCTACACCTGCCTCTTAGAGGCCGGGTCTTTCGCACTTGATGCTTACGATGTCAGTGAAATCAGTGAAAGACACAGGCACCGTTACGAAGTGAACAACAGCTTCAGAGATATCCTTGTGGAGAAGGGGCTCTCCATTACAGGCACCTCGCCTGATCGCCGTCTTGTCGAGATTGTTGAGATCAAAGACCACCCGTGGTTTCTGGGATGTCAGTTTCATCCAGAATTCAAGTCGCGGCCTACGAGCCCCCATCCGCTCTTCAGTAGATTTATCGGTGCGGCATTGAAGGGACATCTGCAGAAATAGAAACTTCTCAAAATTTTTATTCCAAGTCATTGCGAAGAAGATAGTTCTCTATCGTAATCGCAATGTAGAGCAAACCTCCACGTCTGCCTGTCATTGTTTCCTTCCGAAACGGTCTCGTGAAACAATTAAATAGGGACCGTCGTATCCTGCAAGCCACCTCCATTTCGTTTAAATACAATTTCGTTATCACTCCATAGAAAAATCACATTCTTGTTTCTTTGTCGCGATTTCAACCAACAGTGAGAGAAGACAAATAGTCCGCATATCCAATGGATTGTAGATGTAAACGCACTTCTTTGCATCTGGCATATATCTTGAGTTACAAAACTTCGAAAATCAGATCAGGAGGAATTGTGATGAAAAGATATATCTTCGTGAGAAATGCTTTTTTAAGTGTGATTGTGACTCTGCTCTTACTGACAGTGGGTGTGGCCTCCATTTTGGCTGAGGAGCAGAAACCCGCGGCAACTCCTGCCCCTGCAGCAGCAGCGGCTGCGCCTGCGGAAGATAAACCCACCGGTTCATTATCCATTTCCGGTTTGTCAAAATATGTATGGCGGGGATATGAAAACACCAAAAACAGCGTTGTAGTTCAACCTTCCCTGACAGTTGGTTACAAAGGGTTTAGCGCCAATATATGGGGAAACATTGATACAAAGCCCTACTCGACAACAGACGCCAGTTATTCCAGCACCTGGACGGAAACGGATCTTGCTCTCTCTTATACCAAGACGTTTGGTATTTTAAACGCCGGTCTTGGTTACATCTATTATGGCTTGCAGGCTCCGAATGCCGGCGCTATAAAACCTCTTGATGCACAGGAAATATTTTTCACCTTAGGTCTTAATACGCTCCTGACGCCGACTTTGACTGCCTATAAGGAAATCGATCATTATCACCAGTATTATTTCCTGTTGGGGATTTCCCATACTTTTGAATTCAACAAAACCATTTCTCTACAATTGAGTGCATCCGCCAGTTATCTCCTCAGCGACTATGCCGATGCGACCCTCTATGGCGTCAATGCATCGTATGGCGGGTATCCAAAGTTTGATAACAATTATCAGGCGACAAACGACAAATTCAGTAATTTCCACGATGGTGTGATCACGGCGAGCCTTCCCATCAATGTGGCAAAATATCTAACCGTAGCCCCAACAGTATCCTACTCCTTCCCCCTATCAAGCGATGCAAAAAATGAGATTAAGGCTCGTGGCAAATTGACTAATCCGGCCGATAACGACAGCAGTTACGTTTACGGCGGGCTGACTGTTACCTTAAGCTTCTGATACATCCACCGTCGCAGTCATCCATAACCCCCTCTCCCTTCGGGGTATGTTTTCCCTTTCATGCCCTGATGCACAGCGATGGGCAAGACAAATGAGTTTTTTCATGGTGAGGGAAAATAGGAATAATTTTCCAGAAGAAAATAAAGAACCATTTACGGTCTAATTTAAATCCAAGCGCTTCAGCACTTATAACACCTACTACTAAATAGTATCATTTAGCAACAAATTTGAGGATTTCTGATTGTAACAAACGGACTTCCATAGAGGAAGCACAGGGTATGTCCATAGTTAACTACCACTGCCAGGATCACCCATCAGGACAAACGGTGCCCAAAACAGGGGATGGGCATAGCTGGCGACGATTTTACCTGTGGTCTGTTCTTGCAGAGTCTCGCTGTCGATCAGATTCAACATGGATTTCCTTAGTGCCTGTGAGCGGGTTAATCTATTGTCACGGACCTCGAGTTCGAAAAGCCTCGTGATCAACTTCCTGGCTGATGTTGTTTCGACGGGATACATACTGGCCAGGATTGCTCGGCTGCCGGCATAGAAAAAGGCCTGACCGAGTCCCGAAAGGGCTTCCGCGCCAGCACCGCTCGCGGCTCCCGTGTTACACGCCGAAAGAACGATCCAATCGGCATTCATTTTCAACTTCATGATTTCTGTCATCGTCAACAACCCATCCTCCTTATCTCCTGTGACAGAAGGCGAGGACAGTGCCAGGGCCGGCTGATCCAAACCATCCACGTCACCGGGAACCAGGGCATGTGTAGCGAAGACAATGACCTTCCGGTCCGACAGGATCATTATTTTAATCTGATGTTTGGAAGCTTGCTCTCGTAAAAAAACATCTTTGGTCAGATCGGCATTCAATACGCGGGCTACGTTTCTGATCTCTTCTGCTGTGTCGCGCAGACGGTTCAGATTTTCAGTTTGAATTGAGGTGATCTTCTGATTATCAAGGGTTCCCTTCGGGGTGATACGGATACCCCTGACCTGAACACGATCTGCCGTTATGTAATTCGCAGAACCCCCTTCTTGAATTTTACGTTCTTTATCCCCGCTCTGTTCTGTTTTCAGCAACGCCAGTTGTTCCCGGTTAAAGAGGGGATCGCCGAATCCCAGAAATGCCTTACGTCCAGGATCACCGGGCGGAAGCGTCCTCAGATTAACAAGCGCCGACACGGAAGGCTCCATGGTAATAGAAAACTTGCGGATCAACCAGGGTGTCTGCCGGTAACGGGAAAACAGTTCTCCTCGATCGCCGGCAAGTTGAAATGGAGCTGTCGGTAGAATAGCAAAGGGAATCTGATCAAGGGGGCTGTTGGTAATAATGAAAAGATCTGTGGCATCATTCAATGCCGACTCCACCGGGGAAAACAATTTAGTATAAAGATCATACGCCAGAGAGACATTAAAATCGGGTATATCTCCCAGCGTCTCCGGCTTCGGGTCAAGTGATTTTCTCAGTTTAGCCACAATGGGAATAAGAACGTCTCTGCCTATGGCAGCGGCGGCAAATATTGCGTCTCCTTTAGACGGAATGGCCCAAACAAAGGTCTGATCTTTCGTTGTATAAAGGGACAGGAGAACTTCCCCAGGCCGCAGGAAACCCTGGATGTAAGGAATGCTGCGCGGTGCTGGATTGACAAAATCGGCATATCTGGGGAAGCGTTTTTTTGTTTCTGCCAAAAAGGAGTCCCGTGCACGGCGCAGATTTTCAATATTAAGTTGGAGGTTCTGGACGGCTTTTGGATCATGTTCACCGGCCGGAGCCGCCAGAAGATCAAGTACCGTGTTTTCCATCACAACGAGCTGCCGGTCTGCGTCCTGTTCTTTCCGAACCAGATCCGCCAGTTGTGGCTCAGTAACGGCGGCACGGGCGCTGCTTGCCACGAGAGCGCCCTGGACGCTCCTGCTTCTATTTGCTTCTGCCAGCTTGAATGATGTCCCCACCGTATCGATCCCAAGTTCTTTTTCGATGGAAGTACCCTTAATTTTCACCAACAGACCGATATAGTCATCAATAATGGTTCGCCGCAGTTTCTTGCGATGGGCAAATTCTCCTTCTTCAGCCCGTGATTGCATAAGTATGTCCGTCGCGGTGGAGAGGTCCTGAACTGCTTCACGAAGGTGATTCAAGTGTTCCTGGGCCATGCCTCTGAGTGCCAGCATCTCAGCCGTCCGTTCGTGCTTTTCGCCAAATCGTTTTCGAGAATTCTCATAGTTCTGCGACGCGAGTCTCAACGCTTCATCATAACGGCCAGTCATGAGCATGGATAAGATCATCATTGAATTCTGCGTAAAAGACCTTTCATAGAGGAACTTATTCTCCTTCATGCCGGTTCTGGCCAGATCGTACTGTATCATCGCGCCGGTGTAATCTTCCTTTGCTGCCAAGATATCTCCTTTTGTGACCCTGGCAAGGCCCATAATATAGGAATCGGCAGATGTCCCGGCAGCCTCAAGAATACGGATGGCGGCATCGGACAACCTCTCCGCCTCTTCCAGACGACCTTGTGCCTGTAAAATGCGGGTAAGCAATATGATCGCTTGGCCGAGCAGCGCCGATTCTTTTCCGGCATGCGCCAATGAGGCCATCAGTATCTTTCTGGACTCTACCTCCGCCTCCATCAGGCGCTGTTGATTCAATAAATTCCGTGCATGCATCATATCTAGAGAGATTAGAAATAACGGGTAATTTTCCATGAGCACACGCCCAGGCCCTAATCCGAGACTGTTGATGTTTCGATACTGGACCTCGGCCGCAGCGTAACTTCCCTGTGCCTCCAGAATATTGGCATCCATGAGCATCGGATGTAGATTACACCAGAATCGTGCTTCCGAATCTAAGCTGGTAATATAACTGCGGCAAACAAACTCAGAACTTCGCTTGGCGCTTTTCGCAGATTCCAGATCACCGACCATGGCGTAGACATGGACCAGGATAGCGTTTGCAAGAAGGCTGCTGTATCGAGCGCCAGATGATGAGATAAATGGCGGATACTTCGAACTTTCTTTATATAATTCAATTGCTTTTTGAAAATTACCATAAATGCTTTCTATTGCACCGAGACGGCCCTTAATGAATCCGTCGGAATCGTCCATAATACCATAAGACAAAGCTTTCTGTAGATCATTCCTTGCCTGAATATAGCGACCCAGTTCAAATGCGGCCTCCCCGCGGTCCCGGTAAAATCCTTTCAGTGTTCTTGTATTCTTTGTGTCAAGCGTGGTTGCATCGGTCTGTGCCTTGAATTTCTCCGTGATCCGGGTCTCGAACTGACCAGGCTGATCCAGAACGGACAGAATGTCGTCAATCCTGCGGGGTGGCGGGGTGAAGGCTGGTGATTCCGCCATTGAGATGGAAATCTTTTTCGCTTCCTCCAGAGACATTTTTGTTGCGCAGCCCGGAAAGAAGATCAGTGTTAGAAGGGCAAAAATGAAAAAGTTCAACTCATTTTTGCTTATAGTCATTTGTGATCCTCCTATGAGATTTTTTGATCTTTACCCTGAAAAATTCTGTTGGCTCTATCAATCATTATTAATGTTATCACATTTTAAATCGAAGTTCCGCTTTAATATACTATACATCATTGCAGATTATTTTCTGGTGGAACGTATTTTGTTTATTTACAATTGAAATCTTGTATCGACGAGCGAAATTGGAAAAACAACATTACAGGAAGTTGTCAATAAAAAAAGTTCCATTAAAAATTTTCAAGATCGCCATCCGCCGGAATCGCTGTCTACATCTACTAATGTTCAGCAGTGGATCAATATTAGAACTGAGGATAGAGCGGGTCGGGCAAAACTGGACAGGTGCATAAGTGAGGAAGTTGCTCTATAATGACCCCCCTGGAGGATCAGTATATGAGCAAAAGACCAAGACGGAATCATTCACCGGCATTCAAGGCCAAGGTGGCGTTGGACGCCCAGATGGGTGACCAGACGATCGTTGAGCTTGCCGAGCGTTACCAGGTACATCCCAACCAGATTACAGAGTGGAAGAAGCAGCTTCTGGCGCATGCGGAGGAAGTATTCAGCAAGGATAGGAAACCCGATCAAGGGCCAACCGTCAAAGATCTTCATGCCAAGATTGGTCAACTGTCGATGGAGAACGATTTTTTGGCAAGTGCGCTCGGTCGCATAGGCGATGCGAGCGCAAAGAAATGATCGACAGGACGGATAAGCTTCCCGTGAAACGGCAATGCGAGATTCTGGAGCTTTCCCGATCTGGCATTTACTATACCCCAGTTCCCATCAGCGCGAAGGATATGGAGTTGATGCGTCAGATCGATGAGATTCATCTTGCCTATCCGTTCTATGGCAGCCGGAAGATCCGCAACGAACTTTGGGCCAAGGGGTATGACATTGGATGTGACCGAGTACGTCGCCTGATGCGTCGGATGGGTATTGAAGCACTCTACGTGAAGCCGAGACTATCGTTGGCACATCCGGGACATGTGAAGTACCCCTATCTTCTCAGAGGTCTTGAGATCACAAGGGCGAATCATGTGTGGGCAGCCGATATCACCTATATTCCCATGGCGAGAGGATTTTGCTACCTCGTAGCGATCATGGACTGGGCAAGCCGAATGGTTCTTTCCTGGAGACTTTCCAATACTCTGGACAGTGCATTCTGTACCGATGCGTTGGAAGAGGCTATCGCAAAATATGGTTGTCCAGATATATTCAACACGGATCAGGGCAGTCAGTTCACAGCAGAAGCATTTACGAATACTCTTCGCTCAAACGATATTACCATCAGTATGGATGGAAAGGGCCGGTGGATGGACAACGTCTTTATAGAACGGTTATGGAAAAGCGT
>CAITLA010000238.1 GCA_903893135.1 uncultured Syntrophaceae bacterium
AGTTTAAAGTTAAGTTGCAACTTACTTTCGACTACAACAACACTGTAATCGAATAGTCCTCGATATTGCTTGGGGATAGCGTCTACGACTCGATTGATCAGACCTTTTGGAGTCAATTTTCTTCCTTTGCCTTGACGGTTGAGCTTAGATTGTATCTCAGCAATTTTGTCAAATATTTTTTGCTTGTTGGTCGTCCAAACGGTCATTTGTTTCTGCATTGTGAGATCATTATATCTCAAAACTCCCCTAAAATTAGTTTCATACCATTTCTCCGCAACAGGATGTGCTTTGATAGTATGCCCGCTAGCATTCTCCCATGTTTCGCTAAATACGGACGCTGGAATCTGAAAGAATTCCTTACACATTGGAGCAGGCAGTGATCCTACAACATGCAATTTTTCAATTGCTTTTCTTATGTTTTCAGTGGAATTCATGCCGCGATCGAAGACTACGACAACATCCTCTGCGGGAACCTCTATATCCTGAAGGCGTTTGCAAATGCGGTCGATGATATCGGAGAACAACTGAGAATCGGTTTCGTTTGCAGGGTATGTAATTGATTGGAATGGAATGTTATGGTCGGAGGTAGTCAATCCGACACCTATAAGATTCTTGTCAAACCTCTTTTCTTTAGAATTACCTTTTTGAGGCAATTCTTCGCCTCGATCTATATGGGTGTAGAAGTTAGTTGTATCGAATATCAAGCGAGTCAGTCGGAGACCACGTTTGATTAGGGTTCGAGATATGTCGAGTTCTATTTTCTGTATTGTATCTTCATCGAGTTTTGCCATATAATTTAGAAAGTTTTGGCTTGAAAGTTTATGTTTAGGGTCCCAGAAAAACTGAAGTGCACTCCCTTTGAAGTAGTCGTCCAGAACATTGCGGCTGAAAGCATGTTCCGATCTGCCGATGATGATCATGAGTAGATATTGTGCCGCAGTCAGTCCATCTACCTTCTTCCGGTTGACATGCCGATTAATGCTTTCTATTAGACCGACCTCTTCTGCTGCTTTGATTAGCGCCGCGGGCTTTCCAAAAGGATACGAAGCGACATGATTTGGCTTGCCGGCTTTTATCAGTTCGTAAACTTGGTCTGGTGTCCCTATGTATTTCTGCATTGCCTGGACTACTTTTCCATTTTTCCATTCGTTTTTTATAAGGTAGAGGTATTTGCGGCCATCGATCGTCTTGACCTTGAAATGCATGGAGATTACTAGACCCTAATAATACTTAAATATTTCTATGATTTGCAATTTATCTAATTTAGATAAATCGTAGTCTATTAGCTGATAATTTCTTAATTATTTCGAAAAAAATAACATCCAGTATTATTAATTATTTACTAGACCCTATGAAAAAACGGCATGCAGAGGTAAGATAGGGGTAGGATCTTATAAACTCCGGTATGATGATAGATCGCTCCAATGAAGTGTACAAACCATGGGACACATATAATGCCTGGAAGGGCAAAACTCATAACATAAGGCGTTTGTTGGCCGCATCGATTATCTTATTCATCTTGCCATTATTGCATTTTGCGATCCTATTTACCCTTCTCGGATCGATTGATATTCAATTCAACATGACAACTCGCGGTATCTCAAATGTTGTCCTAATCGGCTTTAGTTCATTTTTTGATTTTGGCTACTTCAGAATATTTG
>CAITLA010000239.1 GCA_903893135.1 uncultured Syntrophaceae bacterium
AGCCATGGCATGGGCATTGGCAAGGGACAGACGTCCGTTCCTGTCCCGTTGATTTCTAATTACATTCACCAGATGTTCCATGATTAATTGAATCGCAGTATAAGCGTAAGCATCGGCCAGAGGATTCTTGCCAGAGCCGGTATAGGCCTCCACGGCGTGGGACAGGGCAGCCAAAGCGGTCGCGGCAGTCGTTACCGCGTCCTCCGGGATAGTCATGCGGGGATCGATGACTGCAAGATGGGGCATCAAAAAATGCGACGCATAAGACCTGCCATCGAAGAAACCATATTTGGACACTTCATAGCCAGTGCCCGCTAAGGTTGGCACGATGATTAGAGGCCTAAGGGGTCTTTTGATCAGATTCTCTCCGGCGCATCCCTCGATATCTTCCGGTTTACCGGAGACGGCAATATTCAGCATTTTTGCCGTATCTGCCACGGGCCCGCCGCCGACTGCAATGACTGCATCGTAGCCCCTGTCACGATAAATATTGAACAGTTCCCTGACCAATTTCAAATCAGGAGCAACAGGCACACCGTCGAAGATACCGATGGCGATCCCGGAATCCTTGAAGGCATCGATGATGACGTCAACCAGGCCCCTTTCACCGGCATCTTTTCCTGCAATCACAAAGGGCTTTCTCGCATTCAAGGCATCCAGTTCGCAAGGGATCTGTTCCAGTGCCCTTTCCCCAGAGTTGATTTTCACAGGGCAGAAGAATTCATAGTGCTCCGGCAAATACATCAGCAGCCTCATCAAAAACCAAATATAGTCCGGACATAAACCAACACCCGGCCAAGATATTTTCTACGGAAAGACCAGCCCGGATACCTCTTCACCGCTAACTTTGCAATGATCTTCGGAAGGAGATAGACCTCAACTATATCAAGGATACGCACGACCGCGCATGCATGCGCTACCTCACCATCGACAATCAGTCTATCCCTGGCCGTGGCAAGGGTGGTACTCTCCTGAAAGGTGAAGATCAACATGGCAGCTTCTATATTCTTGATCTTCATTTTCAGGTCTATTCTCTTACCTTCAGGGTCCCCTCCCCTGTATCTCACAAACCCCCTCTGGTCCTTTCCCACAATCATATGCGGCCCGTTCGGCATAACAGAGAGCGCAAAGGTAAAATTATCCGGCATGTCGACGAATTCCTTTTTTGCTGCCCTGTCTACCGCGGCCGCGGCTTGGATGGCTTTCCCCATAAACCACATCATGATCGCCACATAATCCTTTTTCAGCGATTTTTTTCCTGCTGCAACTTCCCTGAAATTCTTCATCAATGTAATCCGTGTCAGCTTATTCAGTCGAAAATGACGGAGCAAAAATATTTTACGACGCTCTCGTTTTGTCAGTCCATGCGGAGAACCTTTGCCCCACGGATCCGCGCCTCCTTGAGTTCGACGAGGGCATCGTTGGCCTCTTCCAATGAAAATTCCTGCACCTCCGGTTTGATTGGAATATCTGCCGCAAGTTGGAGGAATTCACTAATGTCCCTCCGCGCCACGTTAGCCACACTCTTGATTTCCTTCTCGAGCCAGAGGTGTGTCGGGTAATTGATTTTCAGAAGGTAGTCCTTGTCGGTCTCTTCTTTCCTGATGGCGTTGATGACCAGCCTTCCGCCGCTCTCAAGGTTCTTCATTGCCTCGACTATCGGTTTCCACGCCGGTGTGGTGTCGATTATTGCATGGAGTTTTTCCGGCGGTTCGTCTTCCGTATTCCCCGCCCAGACGGCCCCGAGTTCCCGGGCGAATGCCTGCTCCTTCTCGCTCCGGGCAAAAACAGAGACTCCGGAATCCGGATATTTATGGCGCACCATCTTGAGAACCAGATGTGCCGAAGCACCGAAGCCCGTAAGCCCCAGGTTCTGCCCATTCTTCATGTTGGCCAGCCGCAGGGACCGATAGCCGATGGCGCCTGCGCACAGAAGGGGTGCTGCTTCCACATCAGAAAAGATATCAGGGATAGGGTACGCAAAGTCCTGCGAAACTGTCATGAACCGGGCATATCCGCCGTTGGCATCCCTGCCCGTACCCCTGAATTCCTCACAGACATTTTCATTCCCTTCAAGACACGCGCTGCAATGGCCGCAGGCAGAAAAGATCCAGCCCACGCCGACCCGCTCTCCCGTTCGGAACTTCGTCACCCTTCTTCCTATTGCTGCCACTTTGCCCACCACCTGGTGGCCCAAAATAATGGGGAATGCCGGCGGCGGTGTCCTTCCCTCGATTTCGTCAAGCTCCGTATGGCAGACCCCGCAGGCGGAAACCTTAATGAGGATTTCCTTCTCACCCGGCACGGGCTCCGGCATATCGACCAGCGCAAGTGGGGTCTTGTTCTCCCGGAAACTGGAAATGCCCTTCAAGACCATTGCTTTCATTCTTTTCTGCTCTCCTCGTTGGCTATTATGCATCCACATCTTCCCTTAAATCAATATGAAATTATGCTCCCGGCTTACTTAGTTTCAATAATTTTAATTAGTTGACAATATAGACAATATTTTGCATAGTTGCAAGCACGCTTCAATAGAAGCAGTAATATAAAGCCATAAATCAGCCGTCGACTTCATATTGTTCATCTGTAACTTACACCATTTCTCTCGGGAGGCCTTTATATCCACGAGCAAAGTCTTTTGCCGAGCAAACAGGGGGAGCGCATAATTAAAGACCGGACACGATAGGGTTGTGTGGCGGAAATTATAGGAATGCTCCGATAAATGCGCCGACTTCAGGCGCCAAAACTACATAAAGGAGAACGAATGAAAAGAGGATTAGTTTTAATCGATATCCAGAATGATTACTTTCCCGGCGGGAACATGGAACTTGTTGGAATGGAGCAAGCGGCACAGAATGCAGGATTATTGCTTAAGGAGTGGAGGAATAGGAAACTCCCTGTCTTTCATATCCAACATCTTTCAAAGCGCACGGGAGCGACATTCTTTCTGCCTAACACAAGGGGCGCTGAAATTAACAAAGCGGTGGCCCCTCAGTCCGGTGAATCCGTAATTGAAAAATACTTTCCCAATGCATTCAGAGATACTGATCTATTGAAAGTCCTGAAAGAATCAGAAGTGGATGAAGCGGTAATCTGCGGAGCCATGACTCATATGTGTGTTGACGCGACAACACGAGCGGCATTTGATTTCGGATTCAGGTGCACGGTTATCGAAGATGCCTGTGCGACCCGCAATCTCGAATATAAAGGGACAACAGTAGAAGCAGGCAAGGTTCAGGCGGCATTCATGGCCGCCTTGGCTGTACCTTATGCAAAAGTCACATCTGCGAAAGACTTTATTGGTAAATGGGTATAAAATAATGTTCAGCCGCTACTCGGACATGTTTGATTGCTGATGACCTGCCGCCGGCGCAAAGGTGAAAAATATGAATCTCAAATTGATATTAGTCCTTATCCTCGTGAGTCTCGCCGCGATATTCATAATCCAAAATGTCACAGTAGTTGATGTTAGATTTCTATTCTGGAACGTCTCGATGTCCCGTGCCCTGCTGATATTTTTTCTATTGATTATTGGTGTTGCTCTTGGGTGGGTTTTGCATAGTTACTTTTCTTTCCGGAAATCAAAGGATGAATCAGGCGGAGATGTCTGATCCTCAATTTTCGTAAACGACATATTTTCTCGTTTCATCTTCGTGATTTTTATGGTAGTTAGAGTAGTTAAATATTTTGTCTTTTTTAAAACTACCCAGACGCGTTCCATTACTTAACTAAAAATAAGGAGTCTTATGATAAAAGGTACGACTATCAATCTCCATGACCGTCTTCGCGCCCTGGCTCAGAACCTCTGGTGGACATGGCATCCGGAGGTCATTAGTCTTTTCACTGACCTGGACCCGCATCTTTGGCGTCAGGTTGATCATAACCCGATAGCATTTCTCAATCAGATCACACCGGAACAAATTGAGGAGAGAGCCTCTGAACTGGTACTTCATAGCCGGATAAACTACGCCTTCCGGCGGCTGAATGAATATGTCGAAAAGGATAAGACATGGGGAATGATGCACTGTGGAAATTTAAACAATCGACCGGTTGTCTATTTTTCTGCGGAATTCGGCATGCATGAGTCGCTGCCGATTTACTCCGGCGGATTAGGCATCCTGTCAGGCGACCACCTGAAAAGCGCCTCTGATCTTGGAGTTCCTTTGATTGGAATCGGGCTTCTATACCAGCAAGGTTATTTTAATCAGAGCCTGAACAAAGATGGCTGGCAGGAAGAAAACTACGTGAACCTTAATATCAACAATTTGCCGTTGCAGCCGGTCCTTGATGCGAGCGGGCAGCCATTGCTTGTACGCATTGATACCAGGAGCGGTCCCCTCAGTGCCCGGGTCTGGCTGGTCCAGGTGGGTCGGATTCGTCTGTTACTGCTCGATTCCAATGTCGACTGTAATTCCTCCGATGATTGCGCATTGACATCCCGCCTCTATGGCGGAGACGACAGGCTGCGTATTAGACAGGAGCTCCTGCTGGGAATTGGCGGTGCGCGCGTCCTGCAGGCACTGAATATTATCCCCGGGGTTCTGCATTTAAATGAGGGGCACAGCGCCTTTGCCATCCTCGAAGAGAGCCGCCGAATTATGGATTACGATCAGATTCCGTTTCACCGCGCTCACCGGCGCGTCACTCTGCGCACTGTTTTTACCACGCATACCCCCGTAGCCGCAGGCCACGACCGATTCCCCCCTGATCTGGTAGAAGAACATCTCGGCATATTCAGAGAAAACCTCGGACTGTCACATGATGATTTCATGGCCTTAGGGCGCATTAATCCGTACGACAAGTCGGAACCGTTTTGCATGACAGTCCTGGCTTTGAAATCTTCATGCCGGGCGAATGGCGTATCTGCAATTCATGGGACTGTCAGCCGCCTGATGTGGCATTCCCTGTGGCCGCAGCGGCCTGAGACAGAAGTTCCTATCGGCCACATTACCAACGGGGTCCATGTATTATCATGGTTGGCGCCACCGATGTACCAGTTGTTTGAGACGCGCCTTGGGCAAGATTGGCCCACGCGCATGGTGCACCCGGATATCTGGGAAACAATATCCGAGATTGACGATGGGGAGATGTGGGAGACACACCAGAGTCTGAAGATGCGCCTCATTCGCTTCGTCCGTAGACGCCTGCAATTGCAGGCTGAGCGTCTGGGTCATAGCGACACATTAAAACAGATCGATCAGTTTCTTGATCCGGATGTTCTGACAATTGGTTGCGCCCGCAGGTTCGCGACCTATAAGCGGGGAGACCTGATTTTATCCCAGGCCGAGCGTTTGGCCAAGCTGGTTGAGGACACCAGCCGGCCGATCCAGATTATTTTTGCCGGGAAGGCCCACCCACGGGACGACGAGGGCAAGCGTGTATTACAGAGAATTGCCCAGTACAGCTACAGCCCGGCCAGCAGGAGAAGGGTCGTCTTTGTTGAAAACTATGATTACAACTTAGCCCGCCACCTCGTGCAGGGAGTAGATGTATGGCTGAACAATCCGCGGAGGCCGTTAGAAGCGTGCGGCACCAGCGGCCAGAAGGTGGTCCTAAACGGGGGTCTAAACCTTTCCGTTCTCGATGGATGGTGGAATGAAGCATACGACGGCAGGAATGGTTTTGCCATCGGTTATGGCGGCATGCATAATGACCCGAATGTACAGTACCTGAGGGATGCTAACTATCTTTATGAAACACTCGAAAAAGAGGTTATTCCACTCTATTATGAGAGGGACGCAGGAGGAATTCCGCATCTTTGGGTGCAAAGAATGAAGCATGCCATGAAGAGTCTCGGTTGGCGCTTCAGCGCAGATCGTATGGTCATAGATTATGCCGAACGCTTTTATCTGCCTGCGGCAAGCGCTGTCTCCACAGTAACAAGGTAGTCTTGTTTCACTTCTCTCGACATGGCAGCTAGGTTGGTTCAAGTCTCTGTCTTGAACCAACCTGTATTTCATATAGTATTAAGAAGATTTAACGATTTCAAGAATTTTATCCACGTTGAAAACCCGCTTTTCCCGGCGCATCATACAAAGCGCCTCCAGGCCGATAAAGGGGTGACCGTTGTATTCCATGTCGCCGACGACAAGGGGCATGATGAGGCGGCGGGTCTTTTCGTCCTTTGCCTTCAGGTACACAATTTCCAGGGTCTGTTTTTTTGTGATAGCCTTTTCAAGGAACTGAATTTTCTTTTCCCGGGGCAACTGCCGGGCAGCCAGGTCGTACTGGCAGCTTGTCAGGAATTTCACCACCTGCCAGTCCATGAGGATATGATTTTTTCTTATCGGCTTCATCAGAACAATACCATCCAGGGTAGTGCAGCGGGACAGGGCCACATACATCTGACCGTGAGCGAAGGTGCCTTTTCCCACATCAATAATGGCCCTTTCAAATGTCTTTCCCTGGCTCTTGTGGATCGTGACGGCAAAGGCAAGCCTTACGGGAAACTGGGTAAACGAACCTACAGATTTGGAGGTAAGCTCACCGTTCTTAAGATAAAAATGAAAAATCTCCCAGGTGTAGGGAGTAATTTCCACTTTCGTGCCGTTATCCAGTCTGGCCAGTATTACATCCTGCCCCTCTTCGCCCTTTTTGATGCCCATCATTTTTCCCACAGTTCCGTTCACCCATCGTCCGGATGAATCGTTATTGAGAAGCATGATCTGGGCGCCCTTCTTGAGTTTGAGCTCTAAAGCCGTTGGCAGGTATTGCCCGCCAAAATCACCTTCAATGATGCCACAGACCGACCGCGCCCTGCCGGGCAATTTTGCAAGCTGCTCCTCATTGAGACGATCGGCCAGCTCGTTTGTGGTGGTGAGATAAATGTAAAAATCGTCGGGTGGGGCGGCGAAGTTGGGATCTAAACGTTGATTGAGCAGGACCAGATCATTATCGGTAACGGTGCGGTTGCGGATGGCATTCAGGAGGCGGATAAAATCATCGTCCTTCTGACGGTAGATTTTTTCCAGTTCAACGAATTCCCAATCCAAATCCTGAAAGACTTTGGCACTGAAAAAGTAGGGAGTCGCGTAATATTCCCGGAAAATTTCCCTTTCATGACCCGTCACGACTGGCGGAAGCTGATACAGGTCGCCGATAAAAATCATCTGGACGCCGCCAAAGGGGAGTTTCTCGTCAGGACCATTGATCCGGAGGAATTTGTCCACACAGTCTAAAATATCCGCACGCACCATGGATATCTCATCGATGACAATAGTCTTCAGCTTTATATAAATATTCTTTTTCTCGTCACGATTTTTTTTACGGATAGCCGAAAGAGTCACATCGGGCTTGAAACCGAAGAAAGAATGAATGGTCTGACCGCCAACATTGACAGCGGCTACACCCGTTGGGGCCAAGATAACGGCCTTCTTGTCCGTATGGTCGCAAAAATAATTAAGCAGGGTGGATTTCCCCGTACCAGCCCGGCCTGTGACGAAAACGTTCTTCTGTGTCTGTTCCATAAGATCCAGGGCACGTTGGAATTGGGGATTAAAATCCAGATTAGTCATATCAGCGGCTTTTCTTGCTTTCATAGAGAGAAACCCTTCACGGGATACCTTCATTGATTGTAGAGACGGCACTCCTTTATCCAAAGTGCTTTCGACGGAAACAGCCAGAACCAACCCCACTCTTTGCCTGCGTTGCGATATTTCTTTTCAAGTGCGCCCGGGAGATATACACTGTTCAAGTTCTTATTACGGTCCTCATCATATAAATTTTTGATATCTGCAATATGCCGACTTTTCACCATGTTTTCAATGTGTTTTTGAGAACATTTTCATCTTTTTTCGTTGACTTTCACACTTCGTTTGCTATTTTGTAGGATAAAGACAAGAAATGCCATGCCAACAAATGAGAAAAAATATATGAGACAAGTCTATCCATCAAAGAGGGACGGCTGGATCGTCATCCTGCTGTGGGCGGGAGTGGCAGTCATGCTCTTAGCTGCCGGGAATCTTTGGAGGGCGCCGGCGCCACTCGCGTTTCGCTTGCTGATTTCCGTTCTGTTGATTTGTGTTGCCGCCTTGGTACTATGGACGCTGTATGGAACGCGTTACACACTCACGGAAAGCACCATCATTGTTCAATCAGGACCGTTTCGCTGGGTCATTGACCTCGCGGCAATCACGGAGGTTTTCCCTACACGTGACCCCCTTTCAAGCCCTGCGTGTTCGCTGGACCGGCTTCAAATCCGTTATGGCAAGAGTCGTCTTGGAATGATGATATCGCCGCAAGACAATGCGGGATTTCTTCGAGACCTCATGGCACGGGCTCCCGGTCTAAAGTTGAATGGAGACCGGGTCTTGCGGGATAAACCGTGAATGGCCGTGGCAGCGCCGCGGGATACATCTAACTCGTAGCCGCAATCTGGGAGGAACCGGACATTGGCACGCAAGTCCGATATGCAGGTGCACAAGATCAAGGCGGCGGTTCTGCGGAAGAGGGGCGGTCCTTTAAAAATAGAGTCCCTCGAGATGGAAGGTCCGCGGGATGACGAAGTCCTTGTGCGCATCGTCGCCTCGGGCATCTGCCATACCGACATAGACTTCTGCGACTACTGGGAGAAATCGGACGGGCCGGTAGTGCTGGGTCACGAAGGGGCGGGCGTGGTGGAGCAGGTTGGTAACATGGTGAAGGGTGTCAAGCGCGGCGATCATGTCGTGCTCTCCTATCAGTCCTGCGGCCGCTGCCGCCAATGCCGGAGCGGACACCCCACGGATTGTGAGCGCTTCTACGAGGCGAACTTCGGCTTCGCACGCCTGGACGGCAGCAATGCTCTCTATCGCAGCGGTGTGCGCGGACACTTCTTCGGTCAGTCATCATTTGCCACCCACGCGCTTGCAACGGAACGCAATCTCGTCAAGGTTCCCAAGAAACTAAATCTGGATGTTATGGCTCCGCTTGGTTGCGGCCTGCAGACAGGAGCCGGCACCGTAATGAACTCGTTGAAGGTCGCGAAAAGGTCAAGCATCGCCATTTTCGGTACGGGTGCGGTTGGCATGGCGGCGGCAATGGCTGCCCGCATCGTAGGGGCCAACCCCATCATAGGCGTCGATATCAGACCGCAGAGGCTCAAGCTCGCTCTGGAGCTGGGAGCTACCCACGCGATTGACAATCGTCGTGACAGAGTCGCCTCCCTCATTACCGATATAACCGGTAGTGGCGTTGATTATGTGGTGGAAACAACGGCCAGCCAAAAGATGCACGGGCTCGCCATAGACGTGTTGAATCCGCGTGGCACTGTGGCGCTCCTCACGGGCGAAAGCGGCGCCACCCTGCTGGAAGGGCGGAGAACCATCGGCATAATTCAGGGAGACGCCATGCCGCAGCTATTTATCCCCAAACTGATCGCGCTCTACCAGGCAGGAAAGTTTCCTTTTGACCGCCTCGTGAAGTTTTATAACTTCAGCAAGATCAATACGGCCATCGCTGATGCGAAGCGCGGCGACACCATCAAGCCAGTGCTGCGAATCAGCTAGGAGCGAATCCATGAAAGTAACGGAGGCGGTAATTAGAATGAAGCTATTCTTTGAGGCGGCTACGGCTGGAAAAAAGAAGAGGGGGAAATAACCCACCCGGCTTCGCCCGTTTCTCAGCATCGCCTTCGTAAAAAACATGCTCAAGAAAAAGGCCAGAAGGGGGAGCCGTGTGTTTTGCCGGCAGGTCGGATGGTTGTTCGAGCATTGCTTCAACATCTTGCAGCGTCAGGTTTCCTCTCCCCACTTCCACCAAAATTCCTGCCATTCTCCGGACCATTTTCCAGAGGAAGTGGGAACCGACAAATCTTAGTATGATCAAGTCATCCACCTCTTTTATCTCTACCGTGTCAAGTTTCACTTTCGTCGATGAGTCTTTATCCATCCTCTTATCCGCGAAAGACACAAAGTCATGAAAACCCTGAAAGACACGACCGGCGGTCTGCATTTTTTTGACATCCAATTTATCTCGAACCCACCAGACATACCTTTTCCCGAAGGCCGTGCGGTGTTTCGAAATTAAATAGATATAGCTTCTGCCTACAGCATAATGGCGGGCATGAAAGCTGACGGGGACTTCCTCAACATCAATGACATTGATATTGGAGGGAAGCAGGTCATTCAGGCCTTCCTGTATCTTTCGCAGTGGCACTGGCTTTGTTATTCCCACATGGGCAACCTGGGTAAGGGCATGCACTCCCGCATCGGTGCGGCCTGCTCCCTGAATTTCCACCTGTTCTCCGAATAGTTTTCCCGCCGCATTAATCAGCGTGTCCTGAACGCTCCTGGCATTCTTCTGCGACTGCCAGCCTCTGTAGCTGGTTCCATCGTACTCAAGGGTGATTTTATACTTATGCATTATATGGACAATACCTGTGGTGGCCACTCATGTGGCCTTTCATAATTACGCAGTGACGAAAATAAGGAAAACGAAGACGGTCAATCCGTATCAGTTACGCATCCCCGACATCAGGCTGCCATCTTCAATACTTCTTTGATCAATTTCTCAATCCCCAGGGCGACTTTAGAAATTGTCGGACCCAACATATACGCGGGAGTGGTTACGATTTTATTTTTCTGGTCAACCACGACATTGTCCACGGGAGACACGACATGTTTGCCGCCCATCTTCTCAATCGCCTCTGCCGTATCTTTATCATTGCCTATTGTAAGCTGCGGATTGAATGATCCCAGCACCTTTGCTGCAATGACGGGGGCAATGCAGACAAAGCCGATGGGTTTCTTCGCCGAATGCATTTCTTTTATCAGTCTCTCTACATCTGCATTGACCGTGCAGTCTGCTCCCTTCACGGCAAAGCTGCACAGATTTTTTGCGGCTCCGAATCCACCGGGAAAAACCAGCGCATCGAGATCAGCAGCCTTGACATCTTTGATGTCCTTGATATCCCCTCTGGCGATGCGGGACGACTCGAGAAGAACATTCCTCTTCTCGCCGGCAGCCTCACCCTTTATGTGGTTTATGACATCCATCTGATCCACATCAGGGGCCATGCAGATAATTTGGGACCCCGCCCTGTCCAGGAAAAACAGCGTCAGGGCTGCCTCTTGAATTTCGGCGCCATCGAATACCCCACAACCAGATAAAACTACCCCTACTTTCGCCATCTCTTGCCTCCTCGTTTATAAAAATCTTAGCTATGTCATAGTCCTGTACATTACAGGAAACTCTTCAAGAAACACCGGCTGGATATTTTTTTAATAATTTAGACTGCCATAAATGTCGTTATTTCTTTGCATCACCAACTGCCTCAAGGATTATTCTGCAGTCGGCAACGGTAGTCCCTTTCCCTTCCTCGTGAACTATGAGCGGATTTATATCCATTTCCATGATTTCCGGGTGATTGACGGCCATATTCGATAGACTTACCACAGCCCTCTCAATCGCTTCAATGTCTGCTTTCGGCCGCCCTCTAAATCCTGTAAGGAGTTTGTATCCCTTGATCTCTTGAACCATCCTGTGAGTCTCATTTCTAAGAATCGGAGCGAGACGAAACACCACATCCTGAAAAAGCTCGACAAATACGCCTCCGAGACCGAACATAAGCAAAGGGCCTAAAGTAGTCCGGTTCATACCGAGTATCAGTTCTTCCCCCTGCATGGCCATCTTTTGCACCATGACGCCATCGATTACGGCATCAGGTCTGAACCTCATTGCATTCTCGATTATCTCACGAAAGGCTTTTCTTGCATCCTCCTTACTTTTGATTCCCAGGACAACTCCTCTCACATCTGTTTTGTGGAGAATCTGCCCAGAAACAATCTTCATGACTACCGGGAAGGCCATACCTTCTCCTATATCAGCAGCCTCATCTTCATTTTTCGCGAGTTGTGACGGCAGGAGACTAAATCCGTAACACTTCAGCAGCTCAACGCTGTCCATTTCACCCAGCTGGATTTTGCCCTGAGCAAGACATCTGGCAATCACGCCAGCCGCTTTGTCCCTGTCATGCGCCATGGTAAACTGCGGAAGATGATCCCTGTTCAGCCAACGGGAGTATCGGTAAAGTGCTCCGAATGCCTTCGCTGCGTTCTCTGGAAATCTGTAAACGGGATAACCGTTCTCCTGCAGATATTTCACGCCGGCAGAAACATCGACAATCCCCATGAAGCAGCATATGATTGGTTTCTGAGCCCCTCTCGCGACTCGAACAATGGCCTGAGCAGTACCGAGGGCATTTGTCATGGATTGGGGAGTTAAGATGACAAGGGCGCCATCGACTCCTTTATCCTTTATTACCGCCCTTAGGGCATGCTCGTAACGATCGGAAGGCGCATCCCCGATGATATCAACGGGGTTGTGGATGTTCGCTGTCAAGGGAAGATGGCTTGCCAGATCATCAATCGTTTCCTGCTCAAATCCGGCAAGCAGGAGGTCGGATGAAACCGTCATGTCCGTTGCCAGGATGCCCGGCCCGCCGGCATTGGTGACGATGGCGACGCGATTTCCTTTTGGCAGGACTCTCGCCCTTTTCCCCAGCTTGCTCTCCTGTTTGTAGGCAAACACATTTGCATAGTCAAAAAGTTCGTCAATGGAATCCGCCCGGATGAGACCTGCCTGCTTGAAAATGGCATCGTATACCGCCTCCGTTCCGGCTAAAGCGCCCGTATGAGAAGCTGCCGCCGCTGCGCCCGCTATTGTCCTCCCCGACTTTATGGCAAGAACAGGAGTGGGTCTCGCCCCTGAGGTAATCTCCTTTACGGTTGATATGAATTCGACACCCTTCCTCAGTTCTTCCATGTAAAGCATGACCACCGCCGTATCCTGATCCTCGTGAAAGAACTGCAAGAGATCCAGTTCATCCACATCGGCCTTGTTGCCTATGGAGATGAATTTTGAAAAACCGATATCCCTGTCTGCGGCAAAATCGAGAACCGCCGTACACAGCGCACCACTCTGAGAAATAAAGGAAATATTGCCCGGGGCCGGCATGCGGGCGGAGAAACTGGCGTTTAAGCTGACCGTGGGAATAGGATTGATTACACCGAGACAGTTGGGCCCAACGAGTCGAACCCCTGCCTCTCTGCACATGGCCAAGATCCTGTTTTCGATTTCAAGCCCCTCACCGCCGACTTCCCTAAAACCGGCAGAAACAATTACAAATCCTTTTATCCCTTTTTTGATACCCTCTTCTATTGCGGCAAGAGAAGCCTGGGGAGCGAGAATGATTATGCCGAGATCCACTTTATCCGGTATTTCTGTAATCGAAGGATAAGCCTTGACACTGAGAATCGACTTGGCCTTGGGATTAACAGGATACAGCGTGCCCTGGTAGTGGCCGCT
>CAITLA010000240.1 GCA_903893135.1 uncultured Syntrophaceae bacterium
CCGAACCTGCTTTTTGATAAGCTCTGTGAATATCCTGAATCGCCGCGGGGTTTTCCAGACACCACACCTCGGGACAGACACCGGACGGCATTCCCCGCCTCTGCAGCTCCGTCCCCGTAGCACCATCAAGAATCACAATCCTTTTTCTCAAGAGATTGACGATTTTTTGTTTTTTGTTCAATGATCTGCCCCTACCACCATCATGTCATTTCTGCCGTCTTTATTTCATCTCAGCCGTCTCTATGTAATTTCGCCCCATTTTTGTCATTTCCAGTGTAGCGAGAAATCTTATGAAATTGTCTTAACCGATACGCGATTTAAGAGCAAGCGTCAAATAAGTATCCTCCGGCAGAGCCGGAGGTATTACGATTGCTGGCCCCTCAAAGGGGCCTGACCGCAATCGATTAAAGTCAAAATCATATATTTTGCATAGTTGCTACATTCTCAAAAGTTTTTTGTCATGACGATGGCATCCCATTTGAGTAGCAGAAACAATTTCTTAAAAACATACTCCCGGAAATGTCAAACTCCGGGAGTCCCCCGGCAGAGCCGGGGGTTTACCCAAGGGCAATTAAGTCCTCAGCCGGCTCCCGGCTTCACCTACAAACAAATACTACCGGATTTTTTGAAAAATGTTTATTACGGATGGAATCGTGTATTTTTTTAATGCCTCTGCCTTAATTTCAGTAACCCAGCCTTTTTGCATTATTAAGAGCCTTGTCTCTCCATTCCCCTGAATAGTCAGCTCTCACATATGTATCGTATGCCATCCTGAAATACTTCCCTGCCTTGTCACGTTGACCCTGTTTTTCGTATAGCACAGCCATGCTATACATGAGCATGGCATAACCGGCGGTATTCTGAAGCCCCAGCCTGTCCCTTATGGATTGGGAGTTTAAGAAGTATTCCAGCGCACGGTCAAACTGTCCCTTGTTCCGGTAAACCCTGCCGATGTTCGTCATGAGCATGGCATAACCGTCAGTATTCTGAAGACCGAGCCTGTCCCTTATGGATTGGGAGTTTATGTAGTATTCCAGCGCACGGTCAAGCTGGCCCTTGTCTGAGTAAACATTACCGATGTTCAACATGAGCTTGGCATAACGGGCGGTATTCTGAAGTCCGAGACTATCCTCAATGGATTTGTCTTTCAGGAAGTATTCCAGCGCACGGTCAAGCTGGACCTTGCTCGCGTAAACAATGCCGATGTTCATCATGAGCTCGGCATAACCGACGGTATTCTGAAGTCCGAGACTATCGTCAATGGATTTGTCTTTCAGGAAGTACTCCAACGCGCGGTCAAGCTGGCCCTTGTTCACGTAAACAGTGCCGATGTTCATCATGAGATTGGCATAATCGGCTGACTTGGTTTCATTGCGGCCCTTAAAGATTCTCTCAGCTTTTTCAAGATATCCGAGGGCTTCGCTAAAGAGGTTCAGTGTATTCCCCGCAGTCCAACCTGCCTGCATCAATCCATCGGTATAATCGGGGTCAATATCGAGAGCCTTCTTGAAATTGGTAAGCGCCTCTTTAGGGTTGGTATCCTGAAGTTCGAGGCCCTTGGCATATAATTCATAGGCAGTTGATTTGGGTTTGGGTTTCTCCTCTATCTTCTTCCTGTCTTGTTCGGTAAGGTTTACGGGTTTAATATCGGCTATGGTGATTTTCTCTGTCTCACCCATTAAGGCAAATACCACCTTATCCTGTAAGTCAAAGATACCATCTATCGTGCCGTCTATTTTGGCAGTGCTTTCTACCTTGCCCGTTTCTACATTTACAAGTCTTGCATGTACCCTTATGCGATTACCTGACACGAGATAGCTCCCCGTGAAGATAACGTGAGCACCCGTGAGCTTGCCGAGTTTAATCATCCTGTCTTCTTCTACAAGCCCGGAGAAGACGAACTTCACCTCTTCCAGTACCTTCTTCCTGTCTGTATTGGAGACAACACTTATATTCTTGATACTTGTGAGGTCAGCTATGACGGTATCTGTCATACCTGCCGATATCCAGGAGTATTCCTTGCCTCCTGTGTTGTCAAAGGGGTGTACCAGTATGGTCATCTGTTTTGCGGGGCATGGGGTGGTAAATAAAAAGAAAAAAAGGATAAAGGCAAATGTTATTAAGAAAATTAGTTTTTTCATTGTACCCCTCGCTTTAGCCAAGGTACACCACAGCGGCGAGCGTGGCATCCACGAAGTCGAACGCACGATTGACCGCCGCGATCGTATCCAGTGGGTTATCCCCCGCGCTGCATCCAATATCGTTGGTATGAGAAATGTCATTCCTAATGGCCGTGAGCCTTTTAGCACATTCAATAAACTCGTCTTTCGACTTTTCTGGGAAAAAGTGAATATTACAGGTGCGTGTTAGACACATTAACTGTCTCAGATTCAAATAGTTGATGAGGGGCAACTGGCCTTCCGGATCTCGTCTTTGGTTCTGTGCGTTTCTCATAAACTCAGCGCAAACGGGATCTCTTTCCCAAGGCTCGCGATTCAGTCGATTCCGGAGCCTCGCTTCAATTTCCGTTATTTGCGCAAAGAGGAGCAATCGTACTGGCGTCTTTTGGATATCCGCATGGTTGATAATGCCCGATATTCCGTCCGTCTGGCCGCTTTCAGGCGAGCGCAACAGGAGAACACTGTGGTCTCGGAGGAGCAGCAAGGTTTCTCGCAGGGGGCGGCTCGCATCGACAACATGACGTTTCTTGAAGGGCATGGCATGGTTTTTCAGCAAGCCATGCTTTTCGTTAAGGTCTTCGCGGCAAGCGATCCATCTGACGCGCCCTTTACCATCCCGGATTGGGACATGACTGAAGTCAAGACAATCTTCCGCTATTTCTTGGCGCACCATGGCAACATCATCGGTAGGCGCCCAGCACAAGACCGGAAAAGCCGCGATATGACTTGCTATAAGCGTGCTCTCTAGGTGGTTCAGCACACGAACGAATGGGTCCTGAAGATCATCCAGCCTCATTGTACCCTCGCTAAAAGAGTGCTAGTATTTTGTTGTGCATTATTCGCATAAATGTAAACGCTCGCAAGGTTTGCAGTCCGTCGAACATCTTTGATGAGTCAATGCTATCTAAAAACTCTCCTCCTTCGAAAAAAGAGGGTCGCTTTTCATATTAATTTGTTTCGTTTTGCCGTGTTCATTTCGACATGAAATCTACATCAATCATATTTATATGTCTATTATTTATTTCAGGAAGTTGTTAATTCCTCAGCTTTTGCTGTCTGTAAGGTTGAGTATCGGTCGGGAAAATGTCTGGGTATGGGTTCCCGCGAAGCTGGGACTCTTACACCGGTTGGTGTGGAGGCTGGGGGAGAAAAAGCCTCGGCTATCCGATTAGGGAAATATCTAAAATGCAAATAGCCTCTGTAATACGGAAATAACTTTTAGCTGGGTTTCTGAATCAATTGTGCCAATGTTTTTTATAAGTCTCGTTTTGTCTATTGTTCGTATCTGATCTAAAACGATATGCCCCTTCTTTTTCTTCAACTTGCATGCTATTCGTGTGGGGTAATCTTTCCCGGCTGTCGTCATCGGGGCAACGATAACGGTGCGGATATGTCGGTTCATTTCGTCCGGAGAAATAATCAAACAAGGTCGCGTTTTCTTAATTTCAGAACCAACAGTTGGATCAAGATTTGTCAAATACACATCAAATCGATTTACTACCATTGCCATTCCTCATCATCCCAAGAATGTGAGATATTATCTTTTCCGTTTATCAATACGTCATCATAGTTTTGGGCCATGGCTTTGAAAGCATTATCCCAACCTGATCTTGGATTTGAGATCGGACGAATAATGATGCGGGTTTTGTCTACCTCCAGCTCAACGTCATCTTTAATTCCAGTCTGATCGAGCAATGGCTTTGGAATACGGATTCCTTGAGAATTACCTATTTTTACAATATGTGCTCTCATTTTTTTACCTCCCTGCCCAAGCAGTTGTCACATTGTAATTACATCCGTCTTAAGAGTCAAGGCTATAGTTGTTTTTGATGCTCAGCGAACGTGAGGAATCTTTAAGATCCCTCCCGGAGTTTACCCTGAGTAAACACGAAGGGCTCGGGACAAAGATTTCTCCTTTCAGTCGAAATGGGTATAAATATAGGTAATGTGTTGGTGGGAGAGAGATATAATTGTTGAAAGTTTAATATATTTGATAGCTTATCATTGAGCATAGAAAATAATATTAAACTGGTTCAATATTATGAAAAAAAAGTTGTTTAAGATGC
>CAITLA010000241.1 GCA_903893135.1 uncultured Syntrophaceae bacterium
CGGTGCAGATTCATCAGCTCGCACCCCCTTTGAATGCTTTGGACAAGGGGGCGATTCTGGGCAATGAACTCTCTCTTTTCTCGGTTTGTTTGAGGTTGCTCCTGACCGCTTTTTTTAAAAACTCATTCTCCAGGGTCACCTTGCCAAGCAAACATTCAAGCTCTCGAACCCTCGCTGCCAGTTCCGCTTCCCTGGAAGGTTCGGCAGTCAACTTGCCATCCGCATATTGCCTCTTCCACGTATACAACTGGCCGGAAGAAAGGTTATAACGCCTGCACAGTTCCGCAGGCCCAACTGTTTCACTGAGCAGCTGCTCTACAAGTGATCTTTTAAAATCCTGGGTGAACCTTCTATACTTCATGACATGATCCTTTCTCCCCCTATGGGGTGATGATCCTGTCTAATACTCTATCATATTTTGTGCAATCGGTGGGGTTCACTCCAAGGTTACTTTGAATTGATAAATGGTATGCACCCGTTTGGGCTGGAATTGCCGTACCATGCTATCAGCATTGTATTTGAGGCTTTGGTTAATGATAATCAGCAGATTAAGCTAGATAATCAGAGTACCGAATGGAAATATGCAAAAGAGCTACCAAAGGATTTTATCATCAAACCATTTAATATGTGCATGTAGCGGAAAAGCAGAACTATTTAGATTAGGAAGACTATGAAAAAAGCTTTAATATTAGGTGTTTCAGGGCAAGATGGTAGCTATCTTGCTGAGATATTACTTGAAAAGGGCTATGAAGTGCATGGAATGCTGCGTCGTTCAGCTACTGGCAATACGCGTAACATCGAGCATCTTATTCAAAATCCTGAGATTTTTAACAGTAGGTTTTTCCTTTGCAGGGGCGATCTCTCAGATCCGACGTCGCTCTATAGAATAATTAATTCGATTAAGCCGCATGAAATATACAATGAAGCAGACCAAGACCATGTAGGTTGGAGTTACGATATGGTTGGTTTTTCAGCGGATATTACAGGGGCAGCAGTAGGTCGGATTTTGGAAATTATCCGACAGATTGACCCATCAATACGCTACTTCCAACCTTGTACCTCAAATATGTTTGGTAAATCGGATTGTATTAAACAAACTGAAACAACTCCTTTCAATCCTCAGAGTCCATATGCATGTGCGAAAACGATGGCTTACTATATTACACGTTATTATAGAAACGCATTTGGTATGTTTGCATCAAATGCTATTTTATATAATCATGAATCTCCCAGACGTATGCCAGAGTATTTGACTCGTAAGGTTACACAAGCAGTGGCAAGAATAGCATGTCGTAAGCAAGATAAACTCGTTTTGGGGGACCTTAGTGCATGCATAGATTGGGGATATGCCCGGGAATATATGGAATCTGCATGGCAGATACTCCAGTTGGATCAACCTGATGACTTTGTAATTGCCACTGGTGAGGCACACTCGGTCAATGAGTGGGTTGAAAAGGCATTTGCTACTGTAAATCTCAAACCAAGCAACTATGTTGTATCGGATCCAAGCTTAATGCGGCCAACTAATACTTCCACTTTGATAGGTAATGCGACAAAAGCTAAAATGACGTTTGGATTTGCTCCGAAAGTTAGGTTTGAAGAACTCGTAAAGTTTATGGTCGAAGCTGACATAGAAAGAGAGGCTTCAATTGGGTGAAAATCCTTCAAAAAAAAGTCGCGTTTCGGATAGCATCAAATTGTCTATATGTATTCCAACTCTTAATCGTGCCCGCTTTCTTGCAGAAACCCTTGAAAACGTAATATCTCAAGCCAATGAGAATATTGAAATTGTCATCGTAGATGGTGCATCAACGGATAACACCGCAGATGTAGTTCAGAAGTTTAAGCAAAAATTCAAGAATATACATTACCATCGTGGGGAGAAAAACTATGGTGTAAACAGAGACATGGCAAGAACCATTGAACTTGCCCAGGGAAAATATTGCTGGTTACTTTCAGACGATGATTTGCTTAAACCAGGGGCGATTGACAGGATGTTAGAAGAAATCACATCAGAATGTGAAATATATCTGTGTAATATAACCGCCTGTAGTCTATTTATGAACCCATATAAAGATGTTTTTTGGCTTTCTATGCAAGTCGATGATTGTATTTTTCAGCTTCATAATAAAAATGAATTTATCCAATACTGTAACAAGGCGAACTCAATCGGCGCGCTCTTTAGTTATATGAGTGCACTTGTCATATGTCGTGAAGCGTGGAATAAAACAGGTTTTCATTATGAATTCGAAGATACGGCATATGCACTTGCTTCCTCTCTTTTCACTTTTGTCAAAGGACGATGCCGCCTGAAGTATATTAGGAGTTCTCTTGTGCTATGGCGGAATGATAATGAGAGCTTTCAAAATGAAGGAGGTTTGGTAAAGAGGTTTTTGCTTGATTTCAATGGTTATCTAAAATTGGCGGATAAATACTTCACAGATGACAAAGATGTGAGAAACGCATTTTTGGAGGTAATGACGCGGGAACACCCCTGGTATACGATCATTCATGTAGCGTCATTTATAAACGATGTTTATTCATGGGCTGAATTTAAGGATAAACTGCTCTTATTTAGGTACAATTCTAAGATGGTGGAATTATATTATTTACTTGGAAGATGTAAACCGCTTGTTAAGGCTGCTGTTATGATTAAGCGCAGATTGGCTAGAAGTGGGATTTTTTTGATACATAAAAAATGAGATATTTTATCTTAGTACCGGATGGTGACGTCAAGGAAGTGTCGAAGGAACTGAAATATTGGGTTGATCGATTGAGAACGAACGAAAACGCCCTGACTATGGGGCAGACAGACTCTTAAATTTGCTCAAATAAGCGCGTATTATGTGCGGAATCTGCGGAATTAAATACAACGATAAACATCGGAATGTCGATAGCCATATCATCATTGAAATGTGTAATACCATGGTACACAGAGGGCCCGATGACCAAGGTCTTTTTATAGGAGGTGGAACGGAAATCAACTCCGGCCCAGTCGGATTGGGAATACGACGACTTGCAATTATTGATCTGGAGGGCGGACATCAACCGATTCACAATGAAAATAAAACAGTTTGGCTTGTATATAACGGTGAAATCTATAATTTCATTGAATTGAGGAAAGATCTCGAGGCAAAGGGACACACCTTTTACACGAAAACGGATTCTGAAGTTATCGTTCATCTTTATGAAGAATACAATTCCGAATGTGTTAAGAAATTAAATGGAATGTTCGCTTTTGCCTTATGGGATGAAACAGCCGGCAAATTATTGCTGGCTCGTGATATTTTTGGAATTAAGCCGCTGTTTTATTCAAGCTTCGGCGAGGGCATCCTTTTCTCATCCGAAATTAATTCTTTATTAAAGCCCGGATTCATTAAGAAAGAAATCGATTTTACCGCCCTGTCGGAGTACTTCTCTTTTTATCATACTTGTTATGCCCGAACCATGTTTAAGGGAATTCATAAGTTGCCTCCTGCCCATATACTTGAATTGACCGGGCGCAAGATGGAGATCAAAAAATACTGGCGGCCGGATTATACAACAGATCCATCCATAAAAAATGAACGCGATTGCATCGACAACTTTAAAGAGATTTATACAAAAGCTATTGAAAGGCATCTGATCAGCGATGTTCCTGTGGGTGTGTTTTTAAGCGGCGGATTGGATTCCGCAACCATTGTTGCAGCGATGCATTCCTTTCAAATCCCCTCGTTGAAGACTTTTTCTATTATCTTCGATGACAAATCATTTGATGAAAGTGCCGATATCAGAACTGTCGCAGAGACGTATCAAACAGATCATCACGAGTATTTTATGGACCCGGAGATTTATCGAGCCTATCTGCCGGCAACGGTCTCTCATTTGGGTGAGCCGAATGGTGATTGGACCGCAGTGATGGAATACTATCTTGCAGAACAGGCCAAACGCGAGGTCACAGTTATTTTGACAGGGACCGGGGGGGACGAGATTCTCGCAGGATATCCGACCATTACGGCGTATAAAATTTCCCGGTTATACAATCTCTTGCCTCCCGCAATACGATCTCTTATCAGAAAGGCTGTTATGAGGCTCCCTGTTAATATGTCCAACATGAGCTTTGATTTTAAGGCCAAGCGTTTCGTAGCGGGTGCGGATCTTGAGCCTATCCGCGCTCATATGGCTTGGAAAGAGATCTTTAATCCGCAGGAGAAGAGTTTGCTGTTCAAAGATGGCGATATTCTCGGATACGACCCCTTTTCAATCGTCAAGCAATACGCCGAAGAATTGTCCAACGGAACAGACATCGTCAATACATTACTATATATAGATTCCCGTCTTTTTTTGGGCGACTGCATACTTCCGCATACAGATGCCTCTTCGATGGCCCACTCAGTTGAAATCAGGCTTCCCTATCTCGATCGAGACTTGGTGGAATTCTCGAATAAGATATCGCCCTCCCTGAAACATCGGGGAATCACTACAAAGTACTTGTTCCGCAGGGCAGTCCGGAATTGCTTTCCGAGGAAAATCGTTTATAAGAAAAAAATGGGATTTTCCGCGCCGGTTTCCAAATGGCTGAGAAAAGAACTGGACGGTTTTGTCCAGGAGATTGTTTTGGACAGCCATATAGTGAATTCAGGTTTATTGAATATGACATACGTACAAAAAATCCTTGAAATGCACCGTAACAATCAAAGAGACTGCGGCAGGCAGATTCAAGCACTTGTGTCGTTCTCTTTGTGGTATCATCGATATATGTGAAACATTGGACATGAAGCCTCTGAATTCATAAGGGCAAGTAAAAAGCATGACCATCTTGGAATTGATAGAAAAAAGGCGCAGTATAAGAAGCTTCAAACCGGATTCTATTCCCCATGAGGATCTCATTGCAATTATCAAAGCTGGTCAGATGGCACCGTCGGCCGGTGATGTGCAGGGCTGGCATTTTATTGTTATTACCGATGCCTTGATTAAAATGAAATTAGTGGATATGGGAGCGGCGATCTTTATTAAGAACGCGCCTTTCGGCATTCTGGTTCTGTATGATAACAGAACGCAAAATATAGAATACATGGACCATATCCAGAGTGCGTCGGCAGCCATACAAAATATTCTTTTAGCCGCTGCTGAGCGTAATATTGGCTCCTGCTGGGTCTGCCAACTCCCGCCCAAAGAGCAAATACGAAAGCTCCTAGACATCCCCGCGCATCTTGATCCGATCGCTTATATCGTCCTTGGATATCATGATGCCCCCCCTAAATTGCGTCCCAGGAAGCAGGTGATTGAAAGCGTGATATCGTTCAATGAGTACAGTCCGACCGAAAACGTGCCCTTGAACCGGTTGAATATAGCTCTCAGAAGATTCCTCATAAGGATATATTTTGCGCTTCCCGTTGCCCTCAGAAAGAAAATATATCCCATCATCGATTCTAAATTCACAAAGAAATTTTGATGAAAATCCTATTGATTCAGCCGCCCAATATGAACATGCTGACGACAAATGTGCCTGCATTTGTTGATCAGGAAACGGGTTTCTACCCTCCATTGGGCTTGTTCTATCTCGCCGCTTACCTCCAGAAAAATTCCTCTCACACGATCAGCGTACTCGATGCGGTTGTGGAGAGAGTGGACTATCAAATCCTGGAGCAGTATATCGCACAATATGATCCCGATGTCGTCGGCATCCAGATGATGTCCTTTACTGTTCGAGATACTCTTCTTACGGCGCGGGCTGTAAAAAGGGCCAAGAAACAGGCGCAGGTCGTCGTAGGCGGTCCACATCCAAATATCTATGCAGAAGAAACGATCGCGCAGCCCGATATTGATATGATTGTGCTCGGGGAAGGCGAACATATTTTTACCGAGTTGATCCAGTATCTTGAGAAAGGAATGGATCTCCATGAGCTTCCTGGTATTGTGTTTAAAAATAAAGGTCAACCTGTAAGGAACCCCGGCGCAGGATTCATTGCGGATCTCGACTCGCTTCCATTTCCGGCAAGAGAACTGACTCCGTATAGGAAATACTATTCCGTCCTTTCCAAACGCGCCGTGTTCACCACGATGATATCGAGTCGGGGCTGCCCCTACCGTTGTTTGTTTTGTGACAGGGCTTTCTACGGCAAGATTCACCGGATGCGGAGTGCGGAAAACGTAGTAAGTGAAATGGAACGATGTCAGAAAATGGGTATCGAAGAGATAGACTTTCAAGATGATATCTTCACATTTTCACGGAAGAGAGTATTTGAGATATGCGATCGAATCCAATCGAAAAAACTCAATCTGAGCTGGAACATACGATCACGCGTAGATACGATCGACAAAGAAATGCTGAAAAGAATGTCCGAAGCGGGCTGTCAGCGAATCTATTATGGAATTGAATCCGGAACACCGGAGTTGCAGAAGGTCCTCAGAAAAAATATCGATTTGGAAAAAGCCATCCAGGTGTTCCGGTGGACCCGTGATTGCAATATATCCACGCTGGCGTATTTCATGATCGGATCTCCGTCAGAAACAAAAAGGGATATTTATAGAACCATAGAATACATGAACAGACTTCACCCGGATTTCGTTCACATTAGCATTACAACTCCTTTTCCCGGCACCGACTTGTATAGTCTGGGGCTGAAAAACGGTTTATTTGAAAAAGACTACTGGCAAGAGTATGCAAGGAATCCTTTTCATGATTTCACTCCCAGGTACTGGAACGAGCTCCTGACCAGGCAGGAGTTACTGGATTTGCTAAGAATCGCTTATAAAAAATTCTATTTGCGCCCTCAGTATATTATTTGTGAGTTGATGAAAATAAGATCTCTAAAAGAATTGATGAAAAAAATCAAAATGGGGATCCGCATGATTCTTTTCTCCGTGTCGACATGGCTTCGGCCATCTGCCAAGGCGGGATCATAAATGATCCTTGCGATGCGGCCGGAAATACCCTCCATGAAAAAGGGTGGACAGCGCCAAGGGTAATTCCATAGAAAGGTAAGCAACAACAATGAAACTTGCTCTCATCAATACCCCTTCACTTCACTCCTATGGAAAAATCAGGACCGGCCACAATTGCAGCTTTCCCTTAGGACTGGGATACATCGCTTCCTATGTGAGGCAAAAGGGGCATGAAGTGAGAATTTTCGATCCGGAACCTTACAGGCAATCCGTTCCTCAACTCTTGCGGGCATTACACGAATTCAAACCTGACCTGGTGGGCTTAACCTGTGTGACACCCAATTTCATGCTTGCGTGCGATCTTGTCCGGAGCATCAAAGCTCTGCATTCCTGCATCGTCATTGTGGGGGGTGTTCATGTGAACGCTCTCCCCCGGAGCACATTAGCGGCGCTTCCCGAACTTGATGCAATCATTTTTGGAGAAGGGGAAATACCCGTATTAGAAATCGCAGAGGAGTTCGACAGAAAAGGGAGGGTAGACTTTAATAAGATTCATAATTCCGCTTTTATCTCAAAACAAACAGTATCTTATTATGAAAGCGAGCGGATCGATTACATAAACAACTTAGATATACTCCCCTATCCAGCCAGGGACCTTGTGGATTTGTCCCTTTACCGTCTTCACCCCCAATTTTCAAGAGGGGTAAAAAGCGCGACGATCCTCTCGAGCAGAGGCTGTCCTTCAAAGTGCACCTTCTGCGCGAATATATGCACCGGCAGAAAGTTCAGACCAAACAGCCCCGAGTACTTTGTCCAAGAGCTTGGACACCTCGTAAAAGAATATAACATTCGCCACTTCCACGTCGTGGACGATTGTTTCACTGCCAACTCGAAAAGAGTGGAAGCGATTTGTGATTTGATTCTGCAAAAGCATCTGAAGATATCTTGGTTTATATTCGGCCGTGTAAACCAACTCTTGGACGAGCAAATCATCAAAAAAATGAAAATGGCCGGATGTGTTAACGTTTTGCTCGGTATTGAAACCGGTGACCAGGAAATCAACAGACAGATGAAAAAAGGGACGACTTTAGAAATGGCCGAAAAGAGCTGTTCCTTGCTAAGGAGCAACCGCATTCAGTATTTGAATTCCTTCATGATCGGAAATGAAAGCGATACCAGACAAACTGTGGAAAAAACCATCCAATTCGCAATCAAACTCAAATCAACGATGGTTGGCTTTAATATGCTGATTCCGTTTCCAGGCACAGCGCTCTTCAGAAAGTATTACAGTGATTTTGATTCCCCCGGAACGAACTGGAATAATTGGTGCGCCGTAGCGGACGAATTACCTTTTGAACCCAGACACACAACGCTGTCGAAAAGTGAGATTATGCGCCTGACATCACATGCGTATTGGCGCTTTTATATGAGACCGGCTCAGCTCTTGCGGATTCTTGGTTCTTGCACAAATTTCGGAACACTCATTTCATTTTTAAAGGGAAGCATCGGGCTCTTTCGACAAACCGTATCCTGGGCAGTTCAATCCCATTCAAAATGGCTATTTTTTAAGCAAGGTAAAAAGGGGTCATGATCTCCATCACGGATGTCCTTCAGCTAAAACAGTCCCTTTCAGAACATGGAGAATATCCATAGAAGTTCCTGATCCTTTAAAAAGTCCGGAAATGTCCTGGTTAGGAAAATATAAAAAAGAGCTCACTATTACCGTCTTGTTTTGCCTTTTTGCATTCGGTTTCAACATCTATAGAGTGCAAGGGGACGGCAGCTTTTATTATAACTTTCTTGAGCGCGTGCTGAATGTCCCAGACCCAGAGACACCGGCCAGAACTGGCTTCATGCAGTCGGGATGTGCTTATTTCAACGCGCCGTTTTACCTGGGTGCGTACGCTGTCGAGCACACATTCCATAAGAAGTGGGATTGGAACGGAATAACGCTGCGCCAGGCCGCCATCAACCTGGCCAGTAATTTCTACATGATTTTGTCGCTCATCCTGGCCGTCAGGATATTGAAAAAGTTAGGGTATCGGAGCGTCATAGTACCGATTACCAGTGTTCTTTTCTCCACGTCCGTGTTTGTCGTTGCTGTCGTGATGCCCAGTTATAATCATGCTGTTGATGTTTTTATTAACTCTTTGTTTATTTATTTATTGGTTCATAGTGAGGAATCTGTCCCCGTTAAATCTTTTTGGTTAGGCATACTGTATATAATAGCTGTACTTATTAGATACTTCAATTTTGTTTTAGTTGTACCGGTTATCATCTATTACTTATATAAAAGAGAATTCAGAAAAATATCATTTTTCTTTGTCGGCATTATATCAGTGATATGGATCGTACCGCTTATTTTCCATACATATAATGGTGGTATGTTCTCTGCGTTTGTCGGTGGCGAGACCGTAAAACAGGATATATTAAACTGGACACGTCTTTACCCAAAATATTTTTTCAAAATATTGGTCCATCCATGTCACGGTATCTTTGTCTGGTCCCCGGTTTTAATTTTTTCTGCTGTAGGCCTGCTTACAATGTCAGGAGATAGAAGGAAATGGGGGTACATATTCGGGGGATTATGGTGTTTGCATACGATGATGAACGGTTTGATACCAACCTGGCATGGTGGATGGTCGTTTTCAAGCAGACTTCTTTCAGGTTTATTACCAGTATATATCATAGGAATAGCCGCCATGCTTGAAAGGTATAGAAATAAGCTTATTGTTCCTGTTACGCTCTGCACGTTATATTCCATATTTTTGTTTTTTAACTGGTACCTTGCTATAATAGATGGTGAATTTGGAACACCGTTTGATATGATTGATGCATGGAATATGGGTAGATCATATGTAACCGGGAAAAATCTTGACATAAATATATTCTTTCAACGAATATGGGAAGTATGCAGATATAAATATATTTTCAGGTATTTTTAGTGAAAAAAATATTCACAGCATTAGCGGGTGCTTTTTTATTCTTTATGTTTCTATATTATGCAGGTGTCTTCCGTGATGATACAGACCCCATTGAAGTAGCTAAATATTATTACGAGTCTATGAGAAATTTTGAATATGTATCAACTTACCAGGTTTATAAGAAAGAAAGATTTAATCCGTTAAAAGAAATTGATGATTACAAAAAGTTTAAGATGTATTTAATGGACAGGATTGAATTTAGACTGATAGACATAATTAGTAATACTGCGCATATACAGTCAATCTTAGTCTATAAAGATAATAAAATTATTAAGAGCATCGTCACATTGGAAAGAGAAGATAATAAAAATTGGTTGATAAGAGATGTGCAATATGATGAAGCGAAATAAATGGTTATTTTGTATTAAAATTGAATAATAACATTAAAAAGCAGTGAAAGAAATTTTACTTATAAATCCACGGCAATATGAAATGTTATACGTTAAAATGCCAGTTGGATATTTTATGTATCATTACCCTCCGTTAGGGTTGATGTATTTGAGTGCAGTACTTGAAAAAAATGGATACGCCACAGAACTCATTGATACAACCACTAACCAGCTAAGTGAAGATGAACTGATAGCTAAGCTAAAGAATAAAGATTATCTTTTTATCGGGTTTTATTAAAATATGATGACAAACACGTCTGTTATAAGATATTGCGAAACCCCACTATTGCCAAGTTTTATAAATTAGCAGTTTTAGAAGGAACAGAAATTTACCAATATCGGGAAAATAAAATGCATGATTTAACAGAAGAGGAAATAGATTTATTTTATAATCAAGCATGGAGAAGGTTTTATTATAGACCAAGTAATATCATTGAAATTATTTCTTGGCTTCTCAGAAACCCGGGCAAACTTAAATTTATAATAAATTATTTTAATATGCTTCAAAAGGTGGTTCCTCATAAAAAAGTGTGAGGATACTGAAATGGTTTTTAATATATCACAGGCAGTAGTTTCAGGAATTGCTGCCGGACAAAGTAGAAAATACCAGGTGCAATAAAAACACCGAGTGAGATATGGAATCAAGAAATAAGCCGGATATTGCCACCGTCCGCGCCTACTGGAACAGATTGCCGGGCGGCGGTTGTGTACTGGAGGTCGGCAAGAAATTCGAGGTCGGCACGCCGGAATTTTTCGTATATTATGACCAGATTAAAAAAACAGATAATGAATTATTTGTGAGCGGCATATTTAATTTTGACCAGTATAGTGGCCAAAAAATACTCGATATAGGCTGTGGTTACGGCTGGTTTGTCAAAGAATTTGCTAAGAACGGAGGAGTAGTAACCGGCATTGATTTATCACCTTCGGCGGTTGAGCTAACTAACAAAATGCTTAACTATCATAGATTGGCCGCGGATATCCAGGAAGCCAATGCGGAACAGTTGCCCTTTACCGACGATACTTTTGATTTTGTATTTTCTAACGGCGTGCTGCACCATACCCCCGACACGCATCAGGCAGTTAATGAGGCCTGGCGAGTACTTAAACCAGGCGGCAGGGCCTTGATCTCACTGTATTACCGTAATGTCCTGCTTCAACCGCTGATGTTTAGGATTACCCAGATGGTGATGCGGTTATTAGGCATGAAAGTGATCGGCCGGGAAAACATGGCTAAATCAGCGTCGGTCGAGGAATTCGTCCGCCAATATGACGGCAGCGATAATCCGATTGGGAAAGTTTATAGCAAAAAGGAAGCTTTGCAGTTATTTAGTAAATTTAAAATCGTTAAAACTGAACTGCATTATTTCCCGAAGAGGTTCTTACCTGAAGCGGTCCGAAGGCATATGCCGATCTGGCTACATAAGATGCTCGATAATAACTTGGGAACCATGATCTATTTTGATCTGAGGAAATAGACAGGAGCGGGTTGTGAACTCATTTGAAAAAAAGTTGTCTGTAATCGTTCCGGCGTTCAACGAAGCAAGCTCGATCGCTGAAACCGTGACCAAGGTGAAAGCCTTGCCATTAACGGGAGAAGTGATCGTAGTTGATGACGGATCAACCGACAAGACCGCGGAACTAGCACTGCAGAATGGTGCGCGGGTCATCAGACATGAAACAAACCGTGGCTATGGAGCCAGCCTAAAAACAGGCATTAGAAACGCCAAGTACGGCTTGGTGGGCTTTGTGGACGCTGATGGCCAGCAGAACCCTCTGGATCTCCTGGAACTGGGCAAATACATCGATGAATACGATATGGTCGTGGGGGCCCGAGATAACCAATCCCATTTTCCCTTATGGCGACGGCCTGGAAAAAAATTAATCGGCAGCCTGGCCAATTACCTGGCTGGTAGAAAAATACCCGATTTTAACTCCGGATTACGCTTGATCAAGAAAGATTTGATCTTACCTTACCTCAAAATGTTACCAGATGGTTTTTCTTTTTCCACCACCAGCACTATTTTTTTTATCAAAGAAGGTTATAAAACAAAATATGTACCTATAAGTGTCAAAAAAAGAAAAGGGAAAAGCACGCTGAAAGCGCGGCACGGGTTTGACACAATAATCCTGGTCCTGCGGCTGATAACTATGTTTGAACCACTGAAGATATTTCTGCCGGCTAGCATTATCATCTTTGCTGTCGGTCTGGTCTGGGCTTTACGCGAGTTAATCATGTTCCACAGTTTTGGTGCGACTAGTATTTTCCTGGGTATAACGGCCTTACTGATATTTTTCGTAGGCTTGATCTCCGATCAGATCGCCAATTTGAGAAAGGAATTGAAGTAGTTTTTCTCGAGAATGTCTATTGGGTCGCAATTCAGACGTTCGGTCTGCAGACCCCATTTTGCTTTGAAAGCGACTTTTGCATGATCAACTTAGAAAAAGCGGGTTTTACCTTGGAGCAAGTCAAAGAGTTTTGGGACAGCGTTGCCGGCATCTATGAAAAAGAAAATGCCAAGGTACATGCTATCCATAACCAACGTTTCACTGAAGCGGTCAAGCACCTGAAAATGACCGAGCCCAGCAAACTGCTTAACATTTGGTCCCGGGACGGCGGTGCGATCCCGTATTTATATCAGACATATTCTGGAGTGAAGATTGTTAATTGCGAACTGTCACACATGATGATAGTCGCGGCAAGAAAGAGATATCCGGGAGAAACGTTTATTGAGTGTTCGTTGCACCGGTTACCTTTCTCTGGCGGATCGTTTGACGCCGTCCTTAGCCTGGAAACACTGGAACATGTACCTGAACCTCAAACATTCTTGTCCGAGATCAACCGGGTCTTGAAAAAAGGTGGGCAACTGGTCATGAGCCTGCCGCCGACTAGAGCTGAAACATTACTTAAAATATACGGTCTTTTCTTTGGCGGTCATGGCGAAGGCCCGCACCGCTTTCTGTCCAGCCGTGAAGTAAAATCATTGTTGTCTCAAGCGGGTTTTAAATTACTGCTGCATAAGCCAACAGTATATCTACCCTTAATCAATAAATATCTGAACCAGATAAACAAGTTTCTGGAAGATCATATAACTATAAGTTTCTTGCAGGAATTCGCCATTAGGCAGTTTTACATCTGCCGGAAGGATTGACAGGTCAGACAGTTGGCAGCCTGAACGTTTCCGCCCTCCAAGAAGGTGAGGTTGTTTTCCATTTTTTTGACGCAAATAAATCATCCAGAGTGATGAGTTTGGAGGAAATATGGCACAAAAAGATAGGTTTGAATTTTCCAAAATTTGGTTAGGGTTCCATTTTCTGCCTGATTTTCTAAAAAATCGGGACTCACTTGAGGATATCAACGGCAGATGTCGATCAACTTTTCCGCTATGGCTACACGATTCACCTCAAAATACTCAGTTATGGAGCTGTTTCATGGTTGATCCACCCGCTGCTCCGCGTCCGGGCGGACCTCTCCCTATATTTACACCGTCCCGAGGATTCTACCTCCACGGAACAGATTGAATGCCATTTGCCTGAAAAAGCCATCGATGCTGTTCTTGATAAGCCTGGTAAACCGGGCGCGGAAGGCATTGGTATGCAGGTGGCTTAACCCGAAGTACTGCTCCACAATGTAACGCTTTTTTGAGATCCCTTTGTTCCGCTCTTTCTCATAATCGGTCAATTTCGTTGATCTTGTGTTCTTTCTCATGATGCCGTCTTCGATGCCGTTCATGTGGAGGAAACTTCTGTTCGGTTCGCCATAATACCCCTTGTCGGCGTAGACCTTCCCTATCGGATCTTAGGTATGGCAACTGTCGGTGACGCAGTAGGGAAGATAGATACTGTCATTCACCGAAGCCGGGGTCAGTTCCGTGGCAAGGACAAATCCGTAATTCGTATCCACGGAGGCGTGCTCATTGAATCCATAATGAAAAACGCCTTTCTTGACGACCCAGTCAGAATCCAGATCACGAGAAAACTTAAGGAGATTTCCGTTCTTGTCCAACTTCCCTTCCGGGGTCTCTCTCTTCTCCCGTTGCTTCTTGATCTCTTCGTTGCTGATGGGGTGGCTGGCGGATTGAACCAGGCGGGCATCCACGGCTACCCCTTCGTTGATGGTCAACCCCTTCCGGGAGAATGTTGATCGAAGGACAAACCCATGAATTTCTTGAAGGAGATCCGGTCGTTGATCTGGTTTTCCAACTCCGGGTCGGAATCGATCCGGTACCACTTCTCAAGGAGAAGCCCTTTCAAGAGCATCAATGGAGAATAGGCGTCGGCGCCGCCACGGCTGCTCCCGACGGTATAATGCGACAGAAGGATCTCTTCCACCTGCGACCAGTTGATGACACTATTGATCTTTTCCAGTCTCTTGAGGCTGCGGTTATGTTCCATAGATTTCAGAAGCGATACTTCGGCGAAGGTCATGTTCTGATCGATTTGTTTGTATCCCATAATTCCTCCGGTAAAATTGATGGAGAAACTATGGCACAAATACGGTGATATGTCAAGTAATATCAGTTATTTATTATGATTTTTCTTAAAATTTCTCATGCAATTTGCTGCGGATTTACCCACCGTGAAAATCGGCGCGGATTCCATGACGGTGATGTCCCGAGTGAGGACATCGATGAATGATCCGGGGGGGAATCGGAGTTATGCAAAGCTCTCAAAAATTGATAATTGTCAAGTATAATCAATATCTTAGTTTTGAATAACCGCTTTTTAAGCGGCAAATTGATGAACCAAGGACAGAAATCGTGATGAGTTGTGCAAACGCCTCAACCAACGGTGCCACCACCATAATGTTTCGCGCAGGCTCACCGGAAGGTCACAATTGGCTCGATAAAATGATAGAAAAAATTATTCTATTTGGCGTTGTTTTATTTCCGTTTCACAACCTTTCGCTGTCATTAGCGCAATCTCGCTATGATCTGACCGCTTTTATCCTCTTAACCGTTTCAATTTACTTCACTTTTAAAAATGGCAGCGTTAGTAAACGCACTATACTTTACATGCAAGCCTTTGTCTTAATGCAGATTCTTGTATTTGCATTCATCAACATAGCGCCATATCACCGTTTTATATCCGGTATTGTCTGGCTGGGGGGCTTGTACCTTATATTATTGTCTGGTAAAAAATTCAATTACAGACAAGACGCTGTCTTTAAAATGATTATGTATGTAATGCTTCTCTCGGCTTTTTGTATTTTTCCCAGTACCTCTTTTGGGGTGAATCAAGACCTCAGGCCTGGTTCGGCGAGCCATCATATGCAGGTTTGGCTCTCTATAGTGCCTCTGCGGGCATCCTGTGCACTATTATCATCATAAAAATGCCGATGCAGACTCGGTTTGTTCTTAGTGTCGCCTTTCTTGTTCTTATGAGTGCTGCTTTTTTGACGTTGTCTATGCATTTCTTAACATTTCTTCTTGCCGTCATTCTGGTTTTTTTTCTGCAGAGTTCAAAAAATAATTTTTTATCAATTTCCCCAAAGAGAGCGCTTATATTATTAACAATTGGTTCTATCCTTCTTTTCATTTCGAGTTATCTAATAGGCCTTGACCACTTCTCAAGCCGCTTAAACATCAGAAATCCTGAGACCAATCTTTCTTTGCTTTCCTGGTTGCGTGGCTTTGATCAAATGACCACTTCAATCTCAAATTCACCGATACTAGGTAATGGACTCGGGTCTACTGGCTATTTTGAGTTCAGATCTGTCTATTCTCAATCTCTCGAACGGCTTGGACTTGATGAGTTAACTCTAAGAGACTCTTACTCACTTGCCTTTAGGTTGGTTATTGAAATCGGATTGCCACTGTTTATATTTTTTATGATTTACTTTGTTCGCAGGTTAAATATTTTTCGTAGCTATTTGGTAACTTTAATGAAAGTTCCTGCGTCACAGTCAATCCCCATTGTTTTTAATTTCGTTTTTGCCACATCCGCAATAATAGGTGCCTTAATTAAAGAGCCACTTTATCCTAATTCATGTCTCTATCTTGGCGTTTTTCTATTTGCTTCTTCACTCCCTTCAACAAGTATGGATCATAGCAAACGTGTATCATCATCGTTCAAGTCTGATTCTTTTGCACAGTCGTGTGTTGTTGGTAAAAGAAATTAATAAGTGCAGCAAAAGCCCTGCGATTTGGATTGTTGGCTCGACATAAGGAAGAAGCCATGGCTTTGAATGCCCAAGTTTATTAAAATGATAGAATATGTGTCGCGTTATGGAATAGGGGGTTTTCTTAGGCTCTCTATTGACTATCTACATACTCGACTTAGATTCCCAGGCGCACGTTTAATACGTCGTCCCGTCTATATCCGTGGTCGAGATCATATAAGCCTTGGGTCTAATTTCACTTGTGGCGTAGGACTTAGACTGGATGCTTTCCCTGAGCAATTTAACAAAAAGAAAATATGTTTAGAAATAGGGAATGATGTTGAGGTGAATGATTATGTGCATATTGCTGCGGTTCAGTCAATCAGGATCGGCAATCATGTTCTGATTGCAAGTAAAGTATTTATTACTGACCATAACCATGGTTGCTACAAAGGTGAAGTGCAGTCAAATCCAGAGCAACCTCCAGCCTTGCGACTTCTGGACACGGCCCCGGTGGTTATTGAGGATAATGTTTGGATTGGTGAGTCTGTTTGTATCTTGCCGGGCGTGACAATCGGTCGAGGTGCTGTGATAGGTGCCCTATCCTTGATAAACAAAGACATACCTCCTCATTCCATTGCTGTAGGTTCACCGGCTGTGGTGATCTATGGATATAGACGAGAAAGTGCGAAATGGGAACCCACGTAGCCAAGCCGGTGATAGTAATCTCAGCGATCAACTTCAGCGAGGGTGGGCCATTATCGATTTTAAAGGACTGTCTTGCCTATGCCGCCGCTCATTTAACCGATCGCTACAAAGTTATTGCTCTGGTTCATAGCAGTGCGCTGTTTGATCTTCATGCGATTGACTTTATGGAGTTGCCAAAGGCGAAGCGCTCCTGGCTGTATCGTTTATATTATGAGTTTTTTTACTTTTCTCGTCTCTCGCGACAATTGAAGCCCTATTTGTGGTTGTCTTTGCATGATATTACACCCAACGTTGAAGCAACCCACCGTGCCGTATACTGCCATAATCCATCGCCATTTTACAACCTTCCACTAAGTCAGGCATTGATGGAGCCCAATTTTTTTCTGTTTAACCAGTTTTATCGATATTTGTATAAGATCAACATTAAAAGGAACGATTTTGTTATTGTGCAACAACGTTGGCTGCGGAGGGAATTCGAAAAGCTTTTTAAGCCGCACCGGGTCATTGTAGCACGTCCTAAAGTTTCGGAGGACTGGAAGGATGAAAAGACAGATCTCTCGTATCCGCGTAAAAATGGTATCACACGGCTTATTTATCCAGTTTTTCCACGGGTGTTTAAGAATTTTGAAATAATTGGTGAGGCGGTTCAGTCCATTAGAAAGCGCGGCATTGAAGACGTGGAAATACTCATCACCCTGAGTGGTCAGGAAAACCTATACGCCCGTTGGTTATTCAAGCGATATGGTTATCTTGAAGAAATTAAATTTATCGGCTTACAGCCGCGGGAGACTATTTATCGCCTATATCGAGAGGTTGATGCCATGATCTTTCCGTCAAAGTTAGAGACATGGGGAATGCCGCTTACGGAATTCAAAGTTTTGGATAAGCCAATTCTGGCAGCCGATCTTCCCTATGCGCATGAGTCGATTGGGATATACCATAAAGCAAAGTTCTTCAATCCTGACGATCCGGAAGGTTTAGCTGACCTGTTAATTCGACTACGCCAAGGTGAATTAGAATATGATCAACCTGTACCTGAAACTCCAGAAGTTGATTGCACTGAAGGCTGGGGCGAACTGTTTGATCTGCTTTTAAGTTCTTGACTTTATGGGAAATTATGTAGATATTGCAATCTCGCTTGTATCTTATAACCAACGTTATGACATAGAACGTTTATTACCGTCGCTGTTAAGTGCCGCTGCACATGTACAGGCAGAAATACTTCTTGTTGATTGCGATTCAAACGATGGAACTGTTCAATTTGTGCATGAACGATTTCCAGAGGTGGATGTTCTTGTTAATTTGAAACGAGCTGGCTATGGAGAAAATCATAATATTAATCTTGAGCGCGCCAAGGGGCGCTACTTCGTAATTATGAATGCTGATATGATGGTTGGTCAGGATACATTTATTAACTTACTTGAATTTATTGATAAACATGATGATATGGGCATTGTATCGCCTA
>CAITLA010000242.1 GCA_903893135.1 uncultured Syntrophaceae bacterium
CTCGTCCGCGGCATAAAGCGGCAGCCAGGAAAAAATAGGAGGCGCTCGATGCATCTCCCTCAATGATGTACCTCTGTCCCCTGTAATGCCGCCCGCTTCTTACGTTGAATAATTTTTTTTCTCTCGTGATCACTTCCGCACCAAAGTGCCCCATGACGTCCATAGTCATATCTATGTAGGGCTGGGAAACTGTCCTCCCTGTGAGCGCAATTTCTATATCACCCCCGGCGTAAGGAGCGCCGATGAGAAGGGAAGAGATATATTGGCTGCTCTCCACATCTGCAAAGGCAACGCTGCCACCTTTTAAGCCCTCTGCATCGATCTTGACCGGAGGATAGCCGTCCCTGCTTTGAAATTGAACTCCCAGGATTTTCAGGGCATCCAGAAGCGGCAGGAGCGGCCTTTCACGAAGACGGCTGCTGCCGTCCAGAATATACTCACCCTTTCCCAGGGAGGCCAGTGTCGTCAGGAACCGCAGTGCTGTCCCATTGTTCCCCAGCAAGATCACCCGTCCGGGATTATGGATCTTACCGCCTGTTCCGGTGATTGCAATATCACTACCTGAGATAACAATTTCAGCGCCAAGGAAACGCAATGCCTCCACAAGATATCTTGTATCCTCCGAAATGAGGGCATTGCTGAGCATAGATCTACCCTCCGCCAGGCAGGCAACAACAAGGGCCCTCTGGGTGTAACTCTTGGAACCGGGAACCTCGACAGTTGCATTCAAATGACGAACCGGTTTAATTTCCATATAAGAGGCGCTCCATGACGACCTGTTTCATTAACTCTCTCGGAGCTTCCTGCCCCGTCCAGAGCCTGATCTGTTCAGCCCCCTGATGAACGAACATGCCGAGGCCGGGTATCGCTATGCACCCTGCCTTTTCAGCGTCCCTCATGAGTCTTGTCTTCAGGGGATTATAGATAACGTCCATGACCCATCGGTAGTTAGCGAAGACCGCGCCGACGACGGGTGATTCATCTATATTCGGTATCATGCCCACGGGTGTTGTATTGATCAGACAATCCGCCCTGACTCTACCCAACTCGGAAAGAGGGTAAAAAGAGCATCCCCACTCCTTCGCCAGGTTCTCCCCCCTTGCGATATTTCTATTGACGATAACGGGAATACCGCCTTCTCTCTCTACGCCGAAGACAGCGGCCCTCGCAGTTCCGCCGGCTCCCAGAATGGCGAACACCTTCCCCTTGATATCTGTAACTTCTCTGATGGATTGAACAAGACCGATCCAGTCGGTATTGAAGCCCTTCAATCTGCCGTTGTCATTGACGATGGTATTTACAGCTCCGATCTTCCGCGCGTCATCATCTGCTTCATCGAGATGTTCCATGACGGCAACCTTAAAAGGTACGGTTACGCTTACGCCGCTGATGCCAATCCCTTTCATGCCCCTTACGGCAGAGCCAATATCCTGGATGCAGAACGGCAAATACTTCGCTGCGATTTTCATCTTATTGAGGGCCGCATCGTGCATCAAGGGCGAGAGGCTCTGTTTGACAGGATTTCCCAAGAGTCCAAAAATCTTCGCATTCGGGGGCACGGATAATTTGCCCTCCCTGTGAACACCACGACCGGCGAGATTCATGACCTCCTCCATCTCACCGACGGTAAGCTGACCAGGCGCTGAGGCCAGCCCCTCCGCAAGCGAGGCGAAGCTGAGATAAGAGCCAAGGAGGGGCGCCATTATCCTGCTTTCCCTTCCCTGCTCCCCCATACAGAAGGCGATGATATCATTTTTTCTATCACGGGCGTAAGGGATCAGGCTGAGAACCGTAAAG
>CAITLA010000243.1 GCA_903893135.1 uncultured Syntrophaceae bacterium
CAATCATTCCACCCATAGACCACCCTAGAACGTGGGCCTTTTCGATACCTAATCCAGCCATAAGTCCGGCTGCATCATCGGCCATCATTTCCAAGGACCATGGTACATCCGGGGCTTCTGTCCTCCCCACACCCCTGTGATCGTAAACAATCACCTTGTAAAGCTGGGAATACGCGGTAGTCTGAAAAAACCAGCCTAAGACGTCCTGATTGAATCCCCCGATCAAGAGCAACGGTTCTCCTTCCCCGTGGACCTCATAGTAAACATTGACATCGTTGATTTGCATGTTCGGCATAGACAACCTCCTTTTGAAAGAAGAACTTTTCTCTCTGAGAACACTGTGACAAAGACTGGCCGCGCACTCCTGCGTCTCTTGGGACTGGCTGGAAACAATAAAGGACGATTTTGTTGAGGGAATAAATTTTTTTTGGAGGCTACCGGATACCCATTGAGATGTCAAATGGAAAGTGCGCCATCAGATACTGTTTACCATTTGAAAGGATGTGTATCTGTTAAAACTGCAGGATGCTTTGTTACAGGAAGATAGAGGGTAATGAATAAGAATCATTTTTCTCGATAGATGCGGGTAGTTATTACTCAACAAGTTTCCTGAAATCAACGTCATTCCAGAGCGACTGAAAGCTTTTATCTGTTTTTGCTTTTTGCTTCAGAGCGCCGTTGATACGTATTGCTTTCCCCAGCGCCGAGAGCGATTTCTCTTTTTCACCGCTGAGAGCATAATACGCTGCTTTACTCCAATGTATCCATGAATTATTCGGATCGAGGTTAAGGCTTATGTCAAAGTCCTCCAATGTCTGACGCTTATTCCCGAGAGCGTTATGCACCCATGCCCGCGTGTTATAGACATGCGGATTTTTAGGGTCCATTTGTGCAGCCTTGTTCAAATCCGCGAGTGCCTGGTTGTAGTTGCCGAGACCCGAATATGCCCAACCCCGGTAAATATATGTCCAAGATATAGTTGCATCCATGCTTATTGCTTTCTCCTCATCAAGAAGCCCCTGCTGGAAATTACCCAAGGTGTTGTATACACCCCCCATGTGTACATAAATCCATGGGTTTTTGGGATCAAGATCAGAAGCTTTGTTAAGCTCTTTCAACGCCTGATGAGTATCTCCGACGGCGTTCAGCACCACTCCTTTGTACATGTGGGTCCAGGAACTTGTGGGGTCAATTTCTATCGCATTATTAAATGCACTAAGCGCACTTTCATAATTTTGTGCAGTCATGAAGGTTACACCTTTGTCCATCCATTCTTTAGCCTTCAGTTCAGCAACTGCTTTTGAATATTCATTATTCTTACTTCCAACGTGCTGCCCCGCAACCAGTTCGTCTTGTAATTGTTTTATCTTGTTTAAGGCTTCGTCGACTTTCCGGTTCGTCTCCACCAATTCGCGGTTCCTCTGGTTATTTTCTCTCAATCCCTCAAGGAATTTTGTAACATCCTGAGGGGCTATCGACATCTTTGCCTTTAGATAGTAAGTTTTTCCGTCCCACTTTTCAGTTAGTATCTCGGCCTGAACGATACCGGCAGTCAGGGTTGTGATTTTGTCTTTAGTTAACTGGAAATCCTTGACGTCGGTCTCAGAAATCAGGTAGGTGCCGACTTCTTCAAGCAGAAGCCTTTTCACCTGTTCGAGGGCAATCGTGCGGCTTGACATCTTGCTGTCAAAATCACTCGCCTGATAGGTATATTCCTTGATGAAGGTTTTTAATTCGGCAGATGTATGATTAGGAATGAATAAAACGAATAAAAAAGAAATCAGGGTCATTCTCATAAGAACAGATTTCATCTATAAGCCCCCCCTCTACAAATTAACCTTTCCTATACATCAACTATTAACAAACAACAACATGCTTTACCGATTTACAATCGAAAGGTTTAATGGATGGACAGATTGAAGAAATCAACAGTATAGGAAGAACAAAATACCACCTCCCGCTGAAAAAATCACGCTGAAAAATCTGCACGTTTCAACCAGTTATCATTGATCCAGACCGAACACCCGACCTCTCGCTTTCGTATTTAGCTGAAGGTGCGCGGATAATGTAAACATGCCATTCACGGGACATTGAAGCCACCTCCTACAAACAAACGAAATCAACGCAATTTAAGTTTATCGATTATTGACGGAAGCCTGAAATAGTCATTCTACGCATTCCACCACCTGCTTCTGATGACGCACAGGCAGCTGGGATGCCTAAATTCAATCTTGATCAGAAACGAGTAACAGGGAAGAGGGCAGTGGAAAAATTATCTTGACATAGAAAAAATCGCTCCTACACTTTCTGAATAGATAAGAAGGTCTTATCAATTTAATACATGTGTGTCAGCCCTTATATTTCAGGAAGCGAGTAGAGGTGATCCAAAGCAAGCACAGATGAGGCTCGCAGCTAGTGCTCATTTCCCTATCTTGATATGGACATTCTACGGGAGATTGTGGTAACAGTGAACTATGACTGAAAAGACACTTGGAATCGATATTGGATCCACCACCTTGAAGCTCTGCATAGTCTCGCAGGACAATGGCATTGAGCACGCGATCCTCCCTCACGAGGGCGATCTCCCCGGGACTCTGACCCGGCTAATGGATCGCGTCGGAGCAGTCCGACCGCTGCGTGGCATCGTCACAGGTACTGAAGGGCGTCATCGCGTCGCGCTGCCTGAGGTCATCGCCGCGGTAGCTATCGAGAGCGGCCTTGATGCCGTGAACCTCAAGGCCCGCGCTGTCGTGTCCATGGGTGGTGAGGACTTGGTTGTCTACGTCCTCAACGACCGCGGCCGCATTGTCAACACGTACTCCGGCAACAAGTGCGCGTCCGGGACCGGCGAATTCTTCCGTCAGCAACTCGGCCGCATGAACCTGCGGATCGAGGATATCAATGATGTCTGCGATGGTGCCCGCGCTCATCGCATCTCGGCTCGTTGTTCCGTGTTCATGAAGTCGGACTGCACGCATCGTCTGAACAAGGGTGAGGTGAGCAAGGGGGACATCGCGCTATCGCTGAGCAAGGTGATGGCGGACAAGGTCTCGGAGTTTCTTACAAAGGCGAAGATATCGAGCGGCCAAGTGGTGCTGCTCGGCGGCGTCACGCGAAACCGCTTCCTGGTCGAATTCATTCGCGAGAGCAGGCCGGATATCGACTTTGTTTTGCCCGATGAGGCGCCATACTTCGAAGCCTTCGGTGCAGCGCATCTGGCCAGAAGTCAGGGCGCCTTGCTGCCGGAAGGCGAGTCGGTGCGGCCGGGCTCAGAGTTTGTTTTCAAGACGTTCAAACCGCTGTCAGAGTCAAGTGCTCTGGTGCATTATGCGCCATCGCGTCGGGGAGTTTATGATCCTGATGCTGAGTATGTGCTTGGCGTTGACGGTGGTTCCACGACGACCAAGGCCGCGCTCATCAATGTGAAGACGCTCGAGATTGTCGCGGAGCACTATGGCCGCACGCACGGAGACCCTGTTGCCGCACTCAGGCTTTGCCTGCGCGAGGTCAAGAAGCAGCTGGGAGATCACAAGCCGCGGATCAGCCTTGTGGCGACCACGGGATCGTCGCGCGAGCTCCTGGGCGTTTTCCTCGAGACCGTCGGCGTCTACAACGAGATCATCGCGCACACCGTCGGTACGACGTACTTCCAGAAAGATGTCGACACGATATTCGAGATCGGCGGACAAGACGCCAAGTACGTGTTCATCAACAATGGCGTCCCCATCGACTACGCGATGAACGAAGCCTGCTCGGCCGGGACAGGTTCTTTCTTGGAGGAATCGGCCTCTGGTGACCTGAACATTCACACCGCGCCGGAGATCGGTCCGATCGCGCTCCGGGCAAATGCTCCGCTGAAGTTCGGCGAACACTGCTCGGCGTTTATCAACTCCGACATCCGCAAAGCGATGCAACAGGGCGCAGCACGCGAGGACGTCGTCGCCGGCCTGGTCTTTTCCATCGTCGCCAACTACAGAAACCGGGTGGTGGGCAATCGTGCGATCGGTGAGCACATCGTGCTTCAGGGCGGTGTTGCCAAAAACCCCGCCGTCCCGCTGGCCTTCGCGCAGATGACAGGCAAGCCGATCACTGTCCCGCCTGATCCCGAGCTCATGGGCTGCTTCGGCGTCGCGCGGCTGGTGCTCCGGAAGCATGAAGAAGGCCTGATCGAGAAGGGCGACGTCGACCTGGACAGCATGATCGAGAAGGAAATTACATACCATGAAGGGTTCACGTGTAAGGCCTGCGAGAACCTCTGCGCGATCCGGAACATTGAGGTCGGCGGGCATCGCTATCCCTTCGGAGGCCGCTGCTCGCTCTACACGAACCAGCGCAAGAAGCGGAAGATTCGCTCCTCGGAGGTCGTCGACTACACTCAGGAGCGCGCGCGGATGCTTTTCGAGGAGTTCGCGCCTTCCCCGGACGCCTTCCAGGCCAGAAGCCGGCACGTCGTTGGGGTTCCGCTGGCCTTCTCGGTCCACTCTGTATGGCCCTTCTACTCCTGGTTCTTCCACAGCCTCGGGGTCAAGGCTGTGCTTTCGACTGAGATCGTTCCGGAAGGGATCGCGAAACAGGAGAGCAACTACTGCTTCCCGGCCGAGATCGCCCACGGGGCGATCCAGGACATGCTTGACAAGGACGTGGACTACGTCTTCCTGCCGCACTTCCGCGACATGCCGACCATGGAAGATGTGCACGCCTGTGTGTGCCCGTTGACTCAAGGTCTGCCGTTTTACGCTCGTCATGCCTTCGGGCTTCGCGATGACCGGATGCTCCGGCCGCTGGTCTCGTTTAGCCGCGGATTCGAGGCGAGCCGCGGAGCATTCGAGGACGTTGCAGAAAAGCTTGGTTTCAGTCGCGCTGAAGGGAGCCGCGCTTACGACATTGGCGTTGAGCAGTACCAGCGATTCCTCGCCGCCTACAAGGAGTTAGGGAGGAAGGTGCTGCGCGAGGTGCAGGAGAATCCGGATCGCGTCTACATCGCGCTCTGCGGACGCCCTTACAACTCCTTCACGCGGGACGCCAACATGGGAATCCCGCGCAAGTTCACATCTCAGGGCGTCACCGTCATCCCCTTCGACATGATCTATGACCCGGACGCCGATATCCCGCCTAACAACTACTGGTACTACGGACAGGAGAACATGAAGGCGGTGAAGCAGGTCAGGAAGATCGACAACCTGTATTTGTCATGGATATCGAATTTCTCCTGCGCCCCTGACTCGTTCATGCTCCACTACGTTCGCTGGCTGATGGGGCACAAGCCTTACCTGGTGCTTGAGATCGACTCCCACACCGCCGATGCGGGGCTGGACACCCGTGTCGAGGCGTTTCTCGACATCGTGGAAAGTTATCGCCGGCATATGAGCCCGGTTGCGGAGAAGCCCTTCCAGCGGCGCTACTATGTCGCCCTGAAGGATGAATTTTGCGACATTGTCGACCGAAAGACGGGCAAGAGGCTCGACATTCGCAACGAGCGCGTTCATGCGATCTTGCCTTCGATGGGTGACCTGTCCACCGAAGTGATAAATGTGGCAACCCTGCGTCAGGGGATCCACTCGACACACCTGCCGCTGCCGGACGTCTACAGCACCCAACTCGCCCGCAACGTCGCCTCTGGTAAGGAGTGCATCCCGGCGCTCCTGGTGCTGGGCTCGATCCTCCAGTTCTTCCGCGACAAAAACCCAACCTCCGGCGACGACATATACCTGATCTTCGTCCCATCGACGTTAGGGCCGTGTCGAACAGGGCAGTACCATGTCTTCTTCGATCGGCTCTTCGAAGAGATGGGCTGGGAGAACGTGGTACTGCTCGTGGGCCACTCGGAGAACTCGTATCGCGAACTGGGCTCGACGTTCACCCGAGATTTCTGGCGTGGGGTCGTCTTGGGTGACTACTTCACTGACATCCGGACTTCTCTCCGGCTCCTGGCCCATGACCCTGAGGATGCTCTGTCGCTCTTCCAGTCCGTCTGGCAGGATGTGCTGGGCGCCTTCCAGGCGGACACCAAAGAGCTCGACCGGGAGCTCAGGCGGACAGCGGACAGACTCGCCCGAGTCCCGCTGAAGAGCAGCCTTGATGATGTGAAGAAGGTCCTTATCATGGGCGAGATCTATGTCAGGCGTGACAACTTCTCGGTGGAAGAGGTGTCGCAGATGCTCATATTGAAGGGGATTTATCCAAAGGTTACCGGCGTGACTGAGTGGATCCACTACACCGACTTCGCGCGCAAGTTCATCATGGAGGGCCGCCGCAAGCGTGAGGGTTGGTTACGCACTCTCCTGCATGGAGGTCTCAAGGACGAGGCTGTTTATCTTATCGAGAAGATCTGGAAGGAGAATGTCGAGAAGAAAATCGCTGCGGCGCTCATGCCCACCGGCCTCATTCCGCACGTTCCCCATGACATGAATGAGATCATCTGCGAGTGGCAACACGAGTTCGTAGATCCGGAGCTGGAGAGCGAGGCAACGGTGTCGCCGGCAGTGGCTGCGGCTGCGATGAATGATGGCTACTCCGGTGTGGTCATCATCGCTCCATTCTGCTGTCTCCCGGGACGACTGATCGAGGGCGTCTATGCACCATGGGCGAAGGCCCGTGACTACCCCGTGCTGGCGCTGGAGAACGACGGGCAGCCCTATCCGCCGAACATCATCTCGCGGATGGAGGTCTTCGCTCACAACGTCCAGCGATTCGAATCGAAGCGGCATCCGAACCAGAAAGATTTCACGGGACGTTGAGCGATGGACAGACAGCTTCAACCAAACACTCCCTTAGGCGCGGAGCTAAACGCGAGACATGCCGAGAAGGTGGCGAGGGTCTCGGAGCAGCTTCGCCGGAGGAAAAGCACTGCGCCGCTTTCCCGGCAGAAGCGAGTCGTGTCTCACCAGGTCCCCAAGGTTCATGACAAGAAGCACACCGACGAGAAGGTCAACCTGATCGACTTCGACGAGATCATCGAGATCGATCTTGATCGGCGCATCTGCATCGCCGAGCCGGGAGTCCCATTCTGCAAGATGGTCGATCGGGCCCTGCCCCTGGGCTTCGTGCCGATCATCGTCCCGGAACTCAAGACAATCACCATCGGAGGGGCCGTGGCTGGCTGCTCCATCGAGTCCATGTCCTACATATATGGAGGCTTCCACGACACCTGCATCGAGTACGAGATCATCACCGCGAAAGGAGATGTATTCACCTGCACACCCGACAACGAGCACTCGCTGATCTTTCAGATGATGCACGGCTCGTTCGGGACGGTAGGCATCCTGTCGCGGCTCGTGTTCCGGCTGATCCCTGCCAAGCCCTTCGTCCACCTCCGTCACGAGACACACACGTCGATCGACAGTTATTTGGCATCCATCTGGTCTCACTTCGAACGCCGGGATGTAGATTTCATGGATGGAATCATCCACTCACCGTCACACCTCGTTCTCTGTGTCGGCGATTTCGTGGACAGTGCGCCGTACACGAACCGCTACGACTGGTTGAAGGTCTACTACCAGAGCACAGCCAATCGTCGCGAGGACTACCTGAAAACACCGCACTATTTCTACCGCTACGATCAGGGCGTCACCAACGTGCATCCCAAGTCCTTCATCGGCAGGCTGCTCTTAGGCAAGTTCCTCGGTTCCTCGCAGATTCTCAGGCTCGCCGAGAAGTTTCGTTGGCTTCTCCTCTCCGACGATCGCCCCGATGTCACAGTAGACACTTTCATCCCGTTTTCGAGACTGAAGGAATTCCTGGAATGGTATGCTAAGGACTTCGTACATTTCCCGCTATGGGTCGTCCCATACGCCCGGGTCCACGACTACGAGTGGCTCACCGAAAGCTTCTGGGCGAAGACCAGAGACAAGCTGATGATCGACATCGCCATCTACGGCATGAAACAGCGCGGAGACACGAACTACTACCGCCTGATGGAGGAGAAGCTGCAAGAGCTGAGCGGGATCAAGACGTTGATCTCGTACAACTACTATAAAGAAGACGAGTTCTGGCAGATCTTCAACCGTAAAAACTACGACGCAGTCAAGGCCATCACGGATCCTGACAACATCTTCCGCAACCTCTACGAGAAGACCTGCCGTGCAGCGATGGGGTTGGAGTGATTACTCCATACATTTCACACGGGCAAAGCCGTTATGCAGATCGCCCCCGTATCGGAGTACGGGGAGACGTACACTTTCTTCTTTGCGGTCCCCTTTTTCCTTCCTAATCTTTATTATTATCCAATTCAGCCGGGTCAACAGACATTTCGGGTGATTGCAGCGACCGTGTTGTCCTGTCTATATTTTCCGGCGCATCTATATCTGCGCCTGTCGAGGCTCCGAGTTCTTTGAACTTCCGCGCCGTAACCAGCACCCTCTGTTCCAGAGAGCCGACGGCTTTATTATAAAGCTCCACCGTCTGATCCAGACTTTTTCCCATCTTGAAAAAATGTTCGGCCAATACACCGATACGATCATACAGGGTCTTGGCTAAACTGCTTATCTCATCGGCATTCTCCGCAATCTTCTCCTGGCGCCAGCCATAGGCAACCGCCTTCAAAAGTGCAATTAAGGTGGTAGGAGTTGCGAGGATGACACGCTGATCGACGCCGAACTCAATCAAGGCCGGATCCTGCTCGAGAGCCGCGCTGAAGAAGGTTTCGCCGGGCAGAAACAGCACGGCAAACTCGGGCGTAGGCTTAAATTGATCCCAGTATGTCTTTGTCCCCAAGTTCATGAGGTGTGTGCGTATCTGCCGGGCGTGTTCCTTCAATTTTACGACACGGCTGGCCTCGTCCTGACATTCCAACGATTCGAGGTAAGCTTGCAGGGGCGCCTTTGCATCCACCACAATGTTCTTCATGTTGGGAAGCTTGATGACCATATCCGGCCGGAGGCGACCGTCTTCAGTCGTAACGGATTCCTGCTGCAAGAAATCGCAGTATTCGAGCATGCCGGCAATTTCAACAACTCTTTTCAGTTGGATTTCACCCCAGCGTCCCCGCACGGTAGGCGCACGGAGGGCCCTGGCAAGATTTGTAGTCTCAAGCTGAAGCAGATTCTGGGTCGACGCAAGCGACTTTATCTGCTCCGTTAAGGAAACGTAGGAAGTAGTACGGGCATGTTCAATTTCCATGATCTTGTTATCGACCTTTTCCAGGGACTCCTTCAAGGGTTTAACGAGATCGTCGATGGCCTTTTGCCTTGTCATGAGATCAGTTCTGGCAGATTCCTGATATCTTTCCAGGGTCTCCCTTGCCAGTTCGAGAAAGGATTGATTACTGCTCTTGAGTGCGTCTGAAGAGAGCGCTTTGAACGCATCGGACAATTTCTCACGGGCTTCATCGAGGAGCTTGAGTTTTTCTTCTCCCGCCTTTCGTTCTTCTACCAGCCGCGTCTCAAGCTCCGACAGCTTTGCTTTTAGATCCGCATTTTCTGTCTGTATCTCCGCTAACCTCTTTTCCTTGTGCAGAATTGCAGACTCCATCTCAGGTATGCGTGTATTCTTTTCCTCCGCCGCTGAACGTCTGTCCGACTGGAGTTTAATCTCCTCGCGCAGGCCAGTAACCTCTTCCTTTGTCTTATCAAGAGAAGACTGCAACTCCTGCAACTGCACTTCCCTGTTTCTGGCTCTTTCCGTCAGAGTGGCTCCCCTGGATCTCTGCAAGAGATAAAGTCCCAATACTCCCAGACAGGCTCCCATCAGAAAAAAAATAACTTCGGCAAGGTAATTCATAAGGCAGATCCCCAATGCAATGATATTTTGTGCATATGGTCAAAGGTCTAAATATTTAATGACTATTCTTACCATCTCTTGCAATTTATCTCAATGTAAAGGAGGGGCCAAGTCTCATTGAATTTAGCATTGCGGAATCGGAACATATTAAATAGTATATAGTCATGAGACGATGCAGGAAGCAGCGCCGGATGCACAACCGGCGGAATTACACAGCAGGATATATGTGAGATGAAGAATTCAGAAATCGCGAGGGTGTTTCATGATATGGCCGACCTTCTCGAACTGAAGGGGGAAAACATATTTAAGATACGGGCCTACAGGCGGGCTGCCCAGGTTATCGAACACCTCCCCAAAGAGATGGCCATCATGCTGGAACAGGGAGAGGACTTTCAGAAAATCCCCGGCGTGGGCGACGCAATAGCAAAAAAAAGCACCGAATTGATAAAGACGGGAAAGCTCGAAGCCTACGAAAGCCTCAAGGCCGAATTTCCCGAAGGCATAACGAGACTCCTTGAGATTCCCGGTATCGGGCCAAAGACAGCACCCCTTCTTTCGTCTGAGCTCAAGATAACATCCGCTGCGCAGCTGGAAGAGGCGATACAGGAGGGAAAAGTTGCCGATCTTTTCCGGATGGGGGATAAGACCGCGCAGAACCTGCTCCACAAGATAGAGGCCATGCGTCGCAAGGATCAGCGGATCCCTATCGGTCAAGCACTGCCCATTGTCGAAGACATCTTGAGTAGTCTCAGCAGCCTTCCGGGAGTGAAAAACATGACTTCTGCGGGGAGCCTCCGGCGTTTCCGGGAAACAGTCGGAGACATAGATATCATGGGAACCGCCGACAACCCGGAGAACGTAATCAATGAATTTGTCGCTTTCCCTGTTGTAAAGGAAATCATCGCCAAAGGGCCGACCAAGGCAAGCGTTATCCTCGCACCGGGTCTCCAGGCGGATTTAAGAATGGTGGAGCATGACTCCTTCGGATCACTTCTTCAATATTTCACGGGCAGCAAGCAGCACAATATCGCCCTCAGAACGAAGTATCAGAAGAAGGGACTCAAGCTCAGCGAATACGGAATCACGGATGTCGCCCATGACAGGCTGGAAAAATTTGCCACGGAAGAGGCCTTCTACAAGCGCCTGGGAATGCAATATCTTCCCCCGGAAATTAGGGAAGATCAGGGAGAAATCGAATTGTCGGAAGAACACGCAATCCCCCGTCTCATCGATCTCCGCGACATTAAGGGAGACTTTCATGCGCACTCAGACTGGAGCGACGGCAATAATACCATCGAAGAGATGGCACTGGCTGCAAAGAATGAAGGCTACAAGTACATGGCAATTACCGATCATTCCAAAGGGCTCGGCATAGCGCATGGCTTGACGGAAGAACGTCTGAAAGAACAGGTCAGGGAAATTCGCGGGCTCAATCAGAAGTTCAAGGGCTTTCGTATTCTCTCCGGCATGGAGGTCGATATAAGAGCCGACGGTTCAATCGATATGCCCGACCACATGTTAGCGGAGCTTGATTGCGTCGTCGGCGCCGTTCATTCATCTTTCAATCAGAGCGAGGAGCGCGTCACCCGGCGTATTCTCAAGGCGATTGAAAACCCCCATGTCGATATCATTGCACACCCGCCGAGCCGCCTCATCGGAGAGCGGGAGCCGACAGCCGTCGATATGGAGGCCGTTTTCAAAGCAGCTGTCAAATATAAGAAGGCACTGGAGATCAACGCCATGCCAAGCCGCCTCGACCTCAAGGACATTCACATCCAACGCGCCCGGGAGCTGGGTGTTATGCTCGCCATCGGAACAGATTCCCACATCGCGGCCCAGTTGAAACTGATGCGCTTCGGAATAGGCATCGCCCGACGCGGCTGGTGCGAGCCCAAGCATATCTTGAACTGTCTTTCTCTTGAAAAAGTTCTGGCTTTCTTCAAAAGGTAAGTGGGAGAAATTGACTATGTTCTTTCTTCTGAAAAGCGTTCGCAAATATAGCATCAGATTCTTCTCATTGACTTACCATTTACAGTTCCCTTATACTTAACAACGAGTTTTACGAGAGACGACGCTAAACGCGATTCCCCCGGAGAAGAAAACGTCAGCCTACAATTTCTCGCGGAGTTTATCCTGAGTATACACGAAGGACCCGCAATGTCAGTGGAGATACACAAACGATAATGTCATGCTTTCAAGACGTGAGTTTTTAACAAACTGTGCCAGGATTGCCCCCATCATTGGCGGCGCGGGCATCATTCTGTCCGATCCTCTCTGGCAGGGGTTTTTGTCAGGCGGTGTCTCGGGCCTTGCGCTCGCAGGCAATTCCATAGATGAGATGGTGCGGTCGGCACCCAGGGCGCGTTACTGGACTTCCCTCCACAAGGACAACGCCGTCAGATGCTTCCTGTGCCCCCATAACTGTATCATCGGTGATGGCGAGCGGGGCAAATGCCGCACGCGCGTGAATGTTAAGGGAGGGCTGCGAAGCCTCGTCTATGGACGTCCGGTCAGCATACATGTCGATCCGATAGAGAAGAAACCCTTTTATCACTTTCTCCCGGGGGCCGAGGCGTATTCCCTGGCTACCGCCGGCTGCCCGCTTCAGTGCAAGTGCTGTCAAAACTGGGAAATTTCGCAGGCCCGTCCGGAGGATTATCAGGTTCCCTATACGCCGCCGGAGAAGATCGCCAGATCTGCATCCACCAGCAAGGCTCGCGTCATAGC
>CAITLA010000244.1 GCA_903893135.1 uncultured Syntrophaceae bacterium
TATCTTTTCTCCTTCTCACCCCTTTTATAAAAGGGGGTCGGGAGGATTTTATTCCACTATCAGAAATCCCCCATAGCTCCCTTTGTCAAAGGGGGCGGTAATAAAGAACAACATGTCTCAGAGATTGCCACGCACACTGCGTGTGCTCGCAATCACATAAGAGTGAATGACGAATAGAGGAGTTATGCAAAGGTCTATGGGTATATACTGATTTCTACGAAATTGTGATCAATGCATTTATTTTTGAAAACTAAAGAGGGATTGAAGCCAGTTGGTCAAACCAACACGGACTATAAATAAACTCACAAGCGGAACACCCATCACCATAGCGGCCCTCGGCGATTCCTTGACGCAGGGATGGATGGTCGATATGGGTTATATCGACTTCTTGGAGGAAATGCTTCGCATAAAGTTTCCCGAAAGCAGATTCAAGCTTGTTAACAGCGGCATACCCGGTGATACGGCTGATTCCGGCCTGTACAGGTTGGCGGGGGACGTTCTTTACTACAAACCCGATTGCGTCTTCATACAATACGCAATCAACGATGCCTTCTCGGGATTTACAGAACAACAATTTAAGAAAAATATAAAAGGTATTATTGAGAAAATTAACGAAAATGCTAATACGGATATCATCCTGATAACCTCAGGCTATATTGGCGATAATGATGACAACCGCCACATGGAAAGATATTATCATCAGCTCACAGTGCTGGGAGAAGACTACCATATTCCTGTTGCGCTGGTGCACGAGTACTGGAAAGAGAAGGTCAGGGATGGAATAGCCCTCGAATCTTTGGTGCAGTATGATGGTGTGCACCCTACAGAGGGGGGCTACAGGCTAATGGCAGAAGCGGTCATGGAGCTATTTGAGATAAATGAAAAGGGGCATGCGTAACCAAATATATGGACGAACCATTCATCACACTTCACGATATCACAATTCGCTTACGTGACAAATTTATCCTCCCCCACACTTCATGGAAAATTTTGACCGGTCAGCACTGGGCCATACTGGGACCAAATGGAGCCGGCAAATCTTCGCTGGTCAGGGTTCTCACAGGTGATGTCCCCCATGTTCGAGGCAGCATCATCCATCACTTTCGGGAGCATCCTTCCGAGATAATCGGTCATGTATCATCCGAACTCCAGGAGCATTTGATCGCAAGGGAAAATTTTCATGATATGTCACGCTATTTTGCCGGCAAGCTCCATGATTTTGAAAAAGCGAGAACAACAATTCTTGCCGGCGATCATGATGGGGTTGATGGTTCGCCCGATCTTGGGAAAATCGTGGATATTCTGGGTATAAGCTACCTTCTGGATCGCGGAATACGCTATCTCTCCTCCGGTGAAATGAGGAAGGTGCTTATCGCCAGGGCATTGATAAAATCTCCGAAGCTCCTGATTCTCGATGAACCTTTTGCCGGAATCGATGCGCAATCACGAAATAAAATCGTAGAATCCATAGCTGAACTGGTCAGGCAAGGGCTCCAAATAATCCTGGTTACTCACCACGCGCAGGAGATACTTCCTTTTATCTCAAACATACTCTTCATCAAAAATGGCAACGTGCTGATGCAAGGGAAACGAAACGACGTCCTGACAACTGAAAATCTGAACCGTCTTTATGATGTGAAATATTTTGACCGTGCGTTTACATTGGAAAAAAGAAAATCTGGCTCTGTAAGAAGCGCATCATATAGAAATGGTATTTTGGTGGATATGAGAAACGTGTCCGTGAAATACGGGAATGCGCCGGTATTGAATAATGTGAACTGGACTGTCAGGCGACACGAAAACTGGGCGATTGTCGGGCCCAACGGTTCGGGGAAAACCACTCTCTTGAGTTTGATTGCAGGTGATAATCCTCAGGCATATGCCAATGAAATATATTTGTTTGGAAAGAGGAGGGGATCAGGAGAGAGCATCTGGGATATCAAGGCCCGCATAGGCATGGTGTCTTCAGAGATTCAAACGCTCTACAGAAAAGAAATAACGGCATCTGATGTAGTAGCGTCCGGCATCTTTGACTCCATAGGACTCTATAGAAATCTTAATTCGGAACACAAGCTACAGGTCGACAAATGGGTTGAGTTTTTCGGCATATCACATATCGCAAATAACATATTCACTCACCTTTCTTTCGGGGAGAGAAGGATGGTGCTTTTGTCCCGTTCGATGGTGAAGTCGCCAGAGCTTCTTATACTTGATGAACCTTGCCAGGGTCTGGACCAAGAGAATCGGAAGCTGTTCATGGGCCTGATTGAGATGATCGGCAGAAATACAGATACAAATCTCGTATATGTGACGCATTATCAAGATGAGCTTCCTGCATGTATTGATCATGTTCTGACATTGAAAAAACCGGAGCTCTATGAAACGGGCACTACAATATAATCAATTGACAAATGACATATTCACTCCTTCCCGTCCATGCCAGTCTATGCTATATTTCCATCAACTTTTTCCCTGGTATTTCTTGCGTATTTTTCGTATTGCTTTTTTTAGTAAACACGTATTAAATGATCCCTGCATCTATTGCGGGCTGATCAATCAGTTTATTCAATTCATAGAAATTGAAGCTCTCCGCAGCAAGCTGCGGGGAATGCGCTCGCTACCGAATTAAAATAACCAACCAATTTAACAGGTCACGAAGAAGGAACTTTCCACTTAGCAATCGGCAATCCGTTTCCCGCTTTATTTTTGACTTTTCATGAGGTCATAAA
>CAITLA010000245.1 GCA_903893135.1 uncultured Syntrophaceae bacterium
GAAACCGGGACAGGATGTGGACGTGAAAATCGATACCTTTACCAATAAGGTTTACAAAGGAAAGGTAACATTCATCTCACCTGAAGGTGAATTTACCCCTAAGATCATCCAGACCAAAAAAGAAAGGGTGAAGCTGGTGTACCTCGTGAAGGTCTCCATCCCTAATCCTTCTTTCGAACTGAAGTCCGGCATGCCGGCAGACGCCTGGCTGCGGTAAAAATCCCTCCCAATCTCCATTTTGCAAAGGGGACGAATAGACGTCTCGGAGAGTGCCGACGATGGTCGCAGACAATATATCTTTCATTTCCATAGAGAATGTTTCCATGCGCTTCGGCGACGTGGAAGCAGTGCGCGATGTAACGCTGTCCGTGGATGAGGGAACCATCTTCGGTCTGGTCGGGTCCGACGGGGCAGGGAAGTCCACCCTGCTGCGCATGGTAGCGACCATGATCCCACCTTCTTCCGGGAATATTCTGATCAGCACTCAGGACGTGGTCAGGGACAAACAACGGGTAAAACCTTTGATCGGCTATATGCCGCAGCGTTTTGGCCTTTACCAGGATCTGACAGTTGACGAAAATATGGTTTTCTTCATGGATGTTTTTAATGTCCCGAGGAAAGAACGCGCGCGGAGAAGGGAGAAGTACCTTGGATTTTCCAATCTGCTTCCCTTTGTCAATCGTCAGGCAGGCAACCTCTCAGGCGGAATGAAACAGAAACTGGGATTGGCCTGTGTACTGGTTCATGAACCGAAGGTGCTGATCCTCGATGAACCGACGAACGGCGTGGACCCTGTATCGCGGCAGGAGTTCTGGGAAATACTCGCCCAGATGCGCGCGGATGGCATGACCATCATGGTTTCCACCGCTTATCTCGATGAGGGAGAAAAATGTGACCGTCTGGCGCTGATGCATCGTTCCCGTATTCTTGATATTGCCGCGCCGCAAGAAATACGCGGCCGTTTCGCAAGCCTCGAAGAGGCCATGATCAACCGCATCGCAGAAGTGGATAAGGAGATTGTTCGTGATTCCTTCAAACGGTGAGGCCGTATCTGTAACTGATCTTGAAAAGCGATTCGGCGCCTTCGTCGCGGTGGATAAAATCACCTTCTCCGTAAGAAGAGGAGAAATCTTTGGTTTCCTCGGGCCCAACGGTTCCGGGAAATCAACGACCATACGCATGCTCTGCGGCATACTGACCCCCACTTCCGGTAGCGGCCATGTAGCAGGACACGATATCGCAAGAGAGCCCGAGGAAATCAAAAAATCCATCGGGTACATGTCCCAGAAGTTTTCCCTCTATGAAGACTTAACTCCATACGAAAATATCAGATTCTATCTGGGCATCTACGCTGTGCCCGAGGACCAGTGGAAAGAGCGCATTGACTGGGTTCTGGATATGACACAGCTTGAGGAGGTGCGTAATCGATACACGCGGGAACTGCCGCAAGGCTGGCGTCAGCGTCTCGCCTTGGGCTGTGCCCTCCTCCACCGCCCGGACATCCTCTTTTTGGATGAACCCACATCGGGGGTGGATCCCATTACACGCCAGCACTTCTGGGATTTCATCCGTCAACTGGCTTCGGAGGGAATCACGGTATTTGTTACTACCCACTACATGGATGAAGCCCGGCATTGCGGGCGGATCGTGATGATCAATGAGGGTAAGATAGTCGCCTCCGGCAGTCCCGCGGAAATCATTGCTGCAGCATGTCCGGGTCATCCTGACGCCGACTTGAATGAAGCCTTTATCACTCTCATGGCCGGGAAAATGAGTTCTGACGAGGTATCTCACCATTGAAACTGAGAAATATTCAAGCTGTGACCCGCAAGGAGTTCTATCATCTGATACGGGATTTCCGGAGCCTGTATCTGGCTTTTGCCCTCCCACTGCTGCTGATTCTTCTCTTCGGCTATGCCCTGAGTCTGGACGTCGATAATGTGGAAACGGTCGTGGTGGATCATGACAATACAGATCTGAGCCGGGAGTTTATTCTGCGCCTCGATGGTTCCCCTTATTTTCATGTTGGGGCTCACCTGCCCAATATAAATGCCGCCACCGAATATTTAGACCGCGGAGAAGCCATACTCGCGATCATAATACCCCCTAACTGGACAAGAGATGTCCACTCGGACCGTGCAGCTCAACTGCAGGTCCTTCTCGATGGAAGCGACCCCAACTTTGCCAATATCACGAGAGGATATGTGAATGCCTTCATCTCACAGTACAACCAGAAACTGCTCATTTCATTCCTCAACCGCCAGGGGATGGAGCAGATAAAACCGCCTGTCAGTGGCCGGGTGCGCGTATGGTTTAACGAAGATCTGGAGAGCCGTAATTTCATTCTTCCCGGGATCATTGCCGTCATCATCATGATCGTGGGGGCCATGCTGACCTCCCTGGTCATCGCCCGGGAATACGAGAACGGGACAATGGAAACGATCAAGTCTCTGCCGCTCTCTGCCGGTGACTTGCTGATCGGCAAGGCAATCCCGTATTTCTTTGTAGGACTGACCGATGTCCTTATCTCCATTCTCATGGGGCAGGTTCTCTTCGGTGTCGTCATGAAGTCCAGCTTCTGGTTGATGATCATAGCCTCTTCCATTTATCTGTCCGTCGCGTTGACGCTGGGTCTCTTCATCTCGTGCGTTACGAAAACTCAACTACTTGCCAATCAGGGAGCCATCCTTTTAACATACCTTCCGTCGCTGCTTCTGTCTAATTTTGTTTTCCCTGTGGTCAATATGCCAAAGGTTCTCCAGCTTGTGACATACGTCGTTCCCGCCACCTATTATGTCAATATCCTGAACGGATTATATCTGCGGAACCTTGGGCTCGCCCACCTTTGGCCGAGTTATTTGGTAATGATCTTCATGTTCGTCGTTCTCGCAGTCCTGAACTACGTGCTGCTGAAGAAGGAGGGGCTGTAATATGAGTTGGCTTCGCATCCGTGAGCTTGTACGCAAGGAGTTTATTCTCCTTTTCCGCGACAGAAGGAGCAGGCGTGTTCTCGTCGTTTCACCTATTGTCATGCTGCTTTTATTCGGATACGTCGTGAATTACGATATAAGTGTCATCCAGATCGCTATTCTTGATCAGTCGCACACGCGGGAAAGCCGCATGGTCGCTGACGCCTTCAGCGCCAATAAAATCTTCAGGATCACGCAGGTTTTGCGGGACGACCGTGAACTGGAGCAGGCGCTATTAAATGCAAAGGTCGATATGGCCATAAAGATCGGACCTGATCTGAGCAAGAAAATCAGAAAAGGGGAAACGGCGGAAATTCAAATCATTGCCGACGGGACTATGAGCAACATGGCGTCCATACGGATAGCTTATTCCATGCTGGTGATCGACAAGTTGAACAAGGACCTGCTCAAGGAACTGTATCCCCAGCACATGGACTACGGTAAAATCGACGCGAGAATCAGAACGTGGTACAATCCAAACCTTGACAGTCAGTATTTCTTTGTTCCAGGCATCGTCGCCTTCGTGGTTATGCTGATCGCCCTGCTTTTGACTTCGATTGCCATCATCAGGGAGAAAGAAGCCGGCACGATTGAGCAGTTAATTGTGACGCCTTTAAAGCCTATCGAACTGATTATCGGGAAAACGATCCCTTATATCATCATCTCAATCGTGCAGATGGTCGCGGTTACGATAATTGCCGTTGTCTGGTTTGAGATACCGCTATCCGGGAGCGTCATTCTGCTCTTTGTAGCCACGTGCCTGTTTCTTCTGAGCACCCTGGGTGTGGGTCTCTTTATTTCCACCGTTTCCTCAACACAGCAGCAGGCCATGATGACGACATTCTTCTTTCTTCTTCCCTTCTTCATGCTCAGCGGCTTTGTCTTTCCCATTGTCAACATGCCCGTTTTCGTTCAATGGTTGACATACCTGAACCCTTTGAGGTATTTTCTGGTAATAATCAGGGGCATCTTCTTGAAAGGCATTGGTCTTGAAATTCTGTGGCCCCAGTATGCCGCCCTGACCGTTCTCGGACTGGTCGTGTTTACCGGCGCCGTAAGACGTTTCAGGACACGGCTTGATTAAGCAATGGGCGATCATTATGGCAACTTCTGATTCTTCTCTAAAATACAACCCTTTCGGAGAACTGAAGAACTGCATCGGATGCAGGCCGCTTCCCAAGCCGGCTTCCGCTTTCGCATCCAAATCTAAGCCAGAGCCTGCCGCTGATCCTGAAATTGAAGGAGAAGTTTTTCTCGAGGCCGTTCTGGATGTGAAACCGATGCAACAGGACAAACGCGCGGGGAATAAAATCAGGATCAAGCCACCAGAGGACGTCAAAGAGTCCCCGGAAGCGGCAATCGTCGGGCAGCTTACGAACCTCGTAAAATATGGAGAGGGCTTCGTCATTTCGGATACGCCGGAGTATATTGAGGGCACAGGCTATGACGTGCATCCGGAGTTTGCCGGGAGACTCCATCGCGGCGAATTTTCCATACAGGCCCACGTCGATCTTCACGGACAGGGCGTAGCGGAGGCAAAGAAAACATTCGAAGAGTTCTTGAAAGGGGCAGTCAAATCGGGCAGGAGGGCAGTCCTGATCATCCACGGACGCGGTCTCTCTTCGCCCGGCGAACCGGTTCTGAAAAATAATGTCCGTGAGTGGCTTACCCGCGGTCACTGGCGCAAGTGGGTGATAGCTTTTTCAAGCGCGCAGTCTTATGACGGCGGCGCAGGCGCAACTTACATCCTCCTCCGACTCAGGCCTGTTTCAAGGCACGCGCGAAAGGGACAACGGGGGGAATAATTCGCCGTCGATTACACAGTGCAGTAATGGATGCAATGGCCATACGGATGCAGCATAGACCTTCAGGTCTACCTTCCCTAATTTGTCATTGCGAGGAGCGCAGCGACGTGGCAATTTTTCTTGAGTAACGCAGGGCGTACCTTCAGGTGCTCTATACAAGCAGGACTGAAGTCCTGCACAGCAGATGTTTCTATATGCAATCAGTTGCTCATACACGAGGTGGTTGAATGACGCATACTTTCTTGTTACAGGAAGGAGTCTGGAGCGCCCGAGGCCATTACTTTGATGACATGGAGCGAATTCTGCCGCTCGATGGAATGGTCAGAATCACGCACCTGGAAGGCTTGTGGCTAAATGAAGGGGAGACGGAAATCAAGATAGGAGAAAATCCGATCAAGATCCACAATCGTTATGAAATTATTCCTCTCGAAGAAGGCAAGAATCAGACTACATGGAAATCCGTGAACCCTGACCTGGGAATTCTGCTGGGCCGGTATATCATCGTTGCCGATACGATTATCTCCACCTGCCGCTCAGAAAAAGGTGAATACACCGGAGCCGAATTCCATTTGAAAGTAAGCGACGTGCATTATAAAAGCCGGGGCATTCTCTCAAAAGGAAATGACAAATTATCATCCTGGAGCGTAGATCTGCAAAAATCATCTTAAGGCTTATGAACATAGCCTTCTTCGGTGTCATAAAACTTCAGAAAACGGCTTGATTAAGTAGGGTGTTTCCTGTAAATATCCTGAACATCTCATCTGTAAAAAACTTCGCCGAAGCCCGGTCAATGGAGAAGGGACAATGCTGAAAGTCCTTGACGACGAATCCGCCATCAAAAGATACAGGCGACAGTTTGTAAGATGCTTCAAACCTTTCATCGATGAAAGAATCCGTGTGAATTTGGGCCATCCCGGCGCGACAGTCAAAGCGAAGGCCTTGTGGTCGGAGCGCCTCGGCATTTGGATGGTGCACGAGAAGATGTCGGGAAGCAAGTATGACCATGCTTTCGGGGCGGAAAAACCGACAGGTTCATCTCATATCCCGATTACATGTGAAATCAATTTCCCCGCAAAGGGGATTGACAGGCGTATCGGCGGGGCGCTGGCGGAAGACCGCGATGGCCGAATATTCGTGGTGCACCGGGGCAGAATCGGCGGCGGCAAGAAAGGCGTCGGCAAGGCCCTGTTCGATGGTCACTACAGGGGCGTTTGGGCAATCATGGAAGACGGTTCCGCGGAAACTACGGTTGCTTTAATAGGCGTCCTGAATTCGCCACGGTTTGTCAGGCAGGTCAGTCAATTTGTCCACAAGGTTGAAAGGATGAAAAATATTTTTTCGTCCCGGACTTCTCAAGTGGAAATATCTTTTGACGAGCTTCGTTTTCGGGAAGAACTTGTCGGTGCGAGCTACACGGGCCCGTTAACGGATCCTGCATCGATGTGCGACCACGGTTTAATTGTAAAGGATTTATACGATGTACTTTCCCGCCTTGGTTTTAAAGCGGGGAATGACCCGGAACGGGACCTCCTTATTATGAATGCCAGGCAAGAGATAACGGCCGTTTTCGAAGTAACCACCGATGCATCAATACACATTATACAGTCTGCCGCTGCCAGACTGCTGCTCGCCAATACCGAACTCCCGAAGCACCCCCGCCTGATTCTCGCTGTCCCGGAGGCTATCGATGAAACGCTCAATAGAAAACTAAAGAAACTGGGCGTCGATGTACTTCTATACAATTGGAAGCATGATCAGGCCGTCTTCCCCGGTCTTCCTGCGCTGATTTCTGATACTTAATATGTGATCGCAAGTTGAGTGCAAATGATGCAGCAACTTCTTCCTGCTATCCACAAATCGTTAACCTCGATGGAAATGCAGGACTTCAATCCGTTATCATTGATGTTATTTCCTTGAAAATTATGATATAGAGAACAGTACTTTACGTTTTCTTGTGATGGGCCTGGACTTCGTGATGAAAGTGAATCCCGTGGACAGCCTACTTAACTAACAGAGAAATATGTGTGCTGTCCCCGGAATTTCTACCACTGTAATTTTATTCAGTGTCCGAAACTCATTGAATTCCCCTTTTTAAATGGAAAAGGAGGGTGGCTATGTATCAGATTGCATCTTATGAAACCTTTCAGGATGGGCAGATCATTTTCAAAGAGGGGGACTACGGAGACTGGATATATACAATTGATTCAGGCTCTGTGGAACTGTCAAAGATGATAGGAGACAAGAAGATCGTCATTGAGGTGTTGCAAAAGGAAGACATCTTTGGAGAGATGGCGTTTATTGCTGGTATTCCGCGGACGGCAACGGCTCAGGCTATTGGCCAGACAACCATCGGGGTCCTTGACCGTAATTATTTGGACGAAGAATTTAACAAACTGTCCGGGAACTTCCGGCCCATTCTAAAAGCACTGGTCCTCCGCCTGAAAAAGGCAACGGATACTGTGACGCAGTTTAAAGTAAAATCGTAAAGATATCTTGAGAACCTTGAAATTTTCCCAAATCTCCCAATCCCTTTTCCCGTAATATACAAGGTGCAGACAGCGATTGGCCGGATTACCCATCTTGAAAAATCTTAGTAAGGCTTTTTTGTTGAAGCCTTCCTGTACTCTGTGACAGTGCATTCCTGGAAAAGAATCATGACTATAACTGGTAATGACCATCATTCGATTAATGAAAAATTTCTTGCCCTGCCTCTTAAAACACTGTAAGCAAAATCGGGAGGTCTTTTCCAGCCAATGCATCTTTCGGTGATACTGGTTATTGTTCTCATAATTTTTGGTCCCGGTAAACTTCCCGAATCGTAAGACAGACCACCCGATGAACAAGATATATGGATAAACCTCTTGAATAAACGCCTCATCCTCAAGATTTTTTTTCTAATTTTGCTTTTGATCATCGGTATTAAACTAATCTTTAGTTATCATTATTATGCTTACTTTACATATTATAATCAAAAACTAATCGCCTTCATTGAATCTTTTCATCCATATGATGATATTGTTTTCATTGTTATTCAAATTTTCCAGGTATTAGTCGCAGGAGCATTACCTGCCGAAATTTCTGGAGTCATTGGTGGCTATCTCTATGGCCCCGTAGTGGGGACAATATATTCCACAATTGGTCTTAGTATTGGTTCATGGTTAGCCTTTATCCTCTCGCGGGTATTTGGAATGCCGCTCGTAAGAAGGCTTTTAAACCCCATAATTTTGGATAAATATGATCACTTCATAGAAGCGCGAGGTCCTTTAGTGTGCTTTACTCTTTTTCTGATTCCCGGGTTCCCTAAAGCTGCGCTTTGTTACATAATAGGTTTAAGCCAGATGAACATCTGGATATTTATAGCTGTTTCGACCGTTGGCAGGTTATTTGGTACCATTTTACTTTCACTAACGGGAGATAGTGTTAGAACCATGCGGATCATGGTCCTTTTCATAATTTTTAGTCTTGTTGCTATCTTTTATTTATTGGTTTACTTCTATCGGCACAAATTGCTGGAAATGACGAGAAAACAATATAAATAGCGAAATTGAAATTTTTCCTTACAGTCAATAAAAAAAATAGGGTTTTAGCGGCTTCTTCCTGTAAGGTTGTTTTCTTAAATCTTATAACAAATACAACATTTCTTTTGGAAACCGACAGTTTTTTCCAACAATTATTAGAGGATTTTTCTCATTCATTTCACTTGACATATATATTTGCTTGGTATTTCATGGAACAAGCATAAAATAGCTGTCATGCACAAGGAAAGTAACTTTAGATGATCTGCGATCAATCTTTAGAATGGGCAAAAAGGCACTTGCTCAAATATGGAGGAAGTGACGTTTTCCCACCTTCGGAGCATTATAATGCTTTGTCCTCAAATTGGGATGAAATCAAAACATCTATTTTAAACTTAAATTATCAATCCTACGCTCCAAAGGCACCCTATCTTGCTTTCGCTGAAAAACAAGATGGCACATACAGAGCAGTACATGAACTTGATCCCTATGATGCACTGATTATTACTGCTGCAATTTATGAATTATCAACTGATATAGAACAATATCGTCTGCCGCCCGAAAGACATTGTGTTTTTTCATATAGGGTTAACCCTCAAACAGATGGTTCATTTTTTTCTCGTGAAACGGAAAATTGGAAAACATTTAGTTCTAAACGTTTTGAACTGATGCAAAAATATTCAACAGGTTATGTCCTGAAAGCGGATATAGCTGATTTTTTTAATCAAATATACACACACAGAATTAAAAATTCCTTAAATGAAGCTTCGGAATCCAAAAGAGAAAAACTGTGCAATTTTATTGAAGAGTTTCTACATGGGCTTAATCACAAAATATCAAAAGGGATCCCGGTAGGTCCTGCTTTTAGTATTATATTGGCTGAACTTACTTTAAATGATTTGGATAGAAAGGTGATTTCAAACGGATATGAATTTGTTCGCTGGGTAGATGATTATTTTATATTTGCTAAGTCTTATAAGGAACTGAAGATATTACTTCTTGATATGTCCGCATTTCTTTACGGTACTCAGAGGTGGTCGGGATTGTTTGGACAGGCAACAGGGGTTTATAAGTGGGAAAGTGCTCTTGGTTCAAGATCATGCCGCAGCCTGTTTCTGCGATTGTGTGTCGAAGTAAACCATAGCCGGTGTCTTCCTGTCAAAGTTATTA
>CAITLA010000246.1 GCA_903893135.1 uncultured Syntrophaceae bacterium
CACGGTGGAACTACATCTTCGTTCTGCTTCGTTTTTTGGAATAAACCAGATCGATAACATCGATGCCCACTCGTTACGGCTCGGAATTAATTCTGGGTCATTTAAAGAAGGCAGCAGCGGGTATTTTTCATATCTTTTTTATGATTTGAACAATGCCAGCGTGATTACTTTGATTGAAGAAGTGTCTTTGTGTTGCCTGTGGTCGTTAATCAAAAGTTTAAATCATTTCATTTCAGGATAAGGTTGTCTTTTGAAAACTTGTCCTGGCACTCGTTGCGGTATTATTGCGTATTCCATTTCCACACAATGAGATACTGCGAGGTTACCGACAAAATGTAACCGGGGTAAAACGGTTTGCTGTCTAAGCTGCTTTTCCTCTTCGGTTACGCAGACAATCATCTAAATCGTTAAGGGGCAACACCGGGAATATATCCCATGGTTGCCATAACTCAAACCCGTCGGGGGAAGAGCAAGTATTTCCCCTAACGGGATAACTGCGTTCTTCCGCCTGACATAGAGAAAAGAAAGGAAGGAGACTATGGGCGGAAGAATAGAGACAAGAAAAGGGTATCGTTATTTCTTGAAAGACGCAATCGTGAAGGGATGTTTTTTCAAAGAATTTTTGTTCATCGAAAACGTTGATATCCCCTTCATGATCGGCAAACAGAAAATTCCAGAGACGGGATCAAGGATATCTTTTGATTTCGTCATCAGGGGAAAGCAGGCCGTAATAACAAGTCTTAGGGCATTCGCGGCCGCTTAGCAAACAAGGCTAAAAAAAGAAAAACCCATCTCAACAAACCCGTCAGGGGAAAGAATTTATGTTCCCCGATGGGGCACAATAGTCTTTCTCCCGGCCGGTTAAACAAACTTAAAAAGGAGAGAGACGAACATGAAGAGATTTGCCTATCTGTTCTTTCTGGGGTTCTGGGGAACGTTCTTCCTGACCCTGGTAGTTACGATGCGATAACCAGAGGTAAAACCATGATAGAAGTTTGGGGAATTGCATCTGGACGCGGCAGTACAAAGGACGCGGCACGAGGAGCATTGACATGGCGACATTACGATACAAAAAATTTCCCTCGTCAAGATTGGTTAATAATTCTGACTGTAAAGAATCTTTAACATTTCATTTTCGAGTGCCTTGTTATGCGCCCGGGGAAAAACAAAAAAAATAAGCGATGACCGAAAGAGAGAGAAAAGTCTACGAGAGCCAGGAATCCCTGAGGCAGATCGTCAAAAGCCTCAAGGGAAGGAAATTCCGGCTCGATTGCGGACACCATGTAACCTTTGGATACTTTCTCGGAAATTCAATCACAATTTACAACGGCAAGCACCCCGAAATCATATGTTCTCAGTGCAGCCATTAACGTCAATTTACATCATTTAACATCAAATAACATCGGAAGGAGAAAAGCACATGACGATAGAGCTCAATAAAAAAGGCAATCCGATAGGAACCGAACGAGGCTTGAAAGTGACGGCAGTAATTACTTCCCGAAAAGGAAAGGCTGTCAAGTTCGAAGGGCTCAAAGGACTCTTCACTCTTTCAGGCGCCCTCAGACTGTTAAAAACGGAATGCATTGAAAAATGCATTGTGACCCTCGACCTGGCGCGTATGAAAGTTGTTGGTGTACGCCTCTAAATCAGGACCTGATAGCTATCCCCGCCACACAAATACTCAACAAATACTCCGAGACCATCCTGGAGTAAAATTCACGCTACATAACTGAATAAAGAAAAAACAGGAGGATTTTATGAACGAGGGCATTTTATGCTTACACAAAGGGGCAAAGGTATGTACCAGAGACGAATTGGACCTCATTCCCGTCCCCCCGGAAACAGAAACGTATCAGCCCGTGAGCCATTATGGGTTGACATCCAAGCTATTGACCATCGCCCAGGACATTCTGACAGGCTTCACCCTGTCAAAAGAATCCTATGGGCTTGCCAGGGAGGGACACCAGCTTTTCGGGGTTCTTCAGTTTAAGAACACCTTTGAGGATATCGGCCTTGCCATCGGCTTTCGCAATTCATACGACAAGTCGATGAGTGTCGGCCTTGCGTGCGGTGCGAGTGTGTTTGTGTGTGACAACCTCGCCCTTTCCGGTTCAATTACCATCATGAGGAAACATACCAAAATGGTATGGGTGGAGTTGGAGGAAAAGGCTATAACCACATGCTACAGGGCACAGCTCAATTATGCGCAGATCCTCGATGATGTGGATAAGTTCAAGGCCTTCCCTTTTAACAACAACGATGCGGGATTCTCCCACATGGGGGTGCTTTACGGGAAAGACATCATCAGTCCCAGGCAAATGGCGGTTGCCAAGACCCAATGGCTCAGGCCTCAATACCCGGAATTCAAACCCCGGAATGCCTGGAGCCTTTACAACTGCATTACGGAATCACTCAAAACAAGCCCACCCCAGGAAATCATGGAAAAGCATATCGAGCTCCATGATTACTTCAAGAACTGTGTGGGAAGCTCCTAGAGAAATGGCTGCGCCACGCACAAAACCACGCGTAAGAGAGACAGCCGACAGTATTCCGGCAGTAGAAAACGTCCCTCACGTCATAGATGTCCTCGATAAAGAGACAGAAAGACTTGAGACCAGATTCAACAAACACTTTGGCGACCATGCACTCTCCGACATTCGGTTCAGATATTTGTCCATCCTGG
>CAITLA010000247.1 GCA_903893135.1 uncultured Syntrophaceae bacterium
CAAGCAATTGACAACAGGGATGCCTTAATGGGTTACGATTACTGGATGAAATCATTAAATCATATAATATAATCCTTAGGGAAATTCCTTGACAACATTGAGATTAATATTTAGGGTTTTATTATTGAAAGTATATCATGTCTCGTTGTTAACCTCATAAACCAACCAATTGGATTTCTTTTGGGTGGCATATGAAGCTCAAAATGGGCCTACCTAAGTCCTGGCAGCATCTTTGCTGTTGGGACTTTTTTTATGTGCGCCCGGCAGGGCGCACTTACTCGGAGGTGAAAGTCCTCTACGGACCCTGATGACGGGAACCGTTAGTTGAACCGCAAGGGCTGCCGCTGCGAGGCGAGGTCTGAAGGAAGCGGAAGGCAAAACCCTGGCCTGAGGTACACGAAGCGCATAGGAGGCAACCACACTTGGGCGAGAAGGCATAAACATTCAAAGCCCGATAGTCATCCGGAAGGTGTGGGAGTAGATGCGACAGGTATATGGGGTGAAGGTGGGTGCGCAATACCCGGGGAGATCTGCCGGTTTGCCATAGGGCTACCGTTATCGCGAGATAAGGGGAAGAGCGGGCAGAAGTCAGCCGAGGGCATAGTAGCTTGAAAGCAGTAGAGCGAAGGCCCGAATGTGTAGGAAAGGAAGGGTGCTGGAGCCTTGACGGACGGAGGAGATGCAGGAAGGAAAGATGAGATGCCTGAGGACTCCCTGAGGGTAGCGGGCGGAACCCGCGAGAGCAAGGAGAGGGCGCGTCAAACGTCTGCAGCGGCAAAGGGCGACATCCGACCAGAAGTGACGATGTTGATGGAAAAGGTGCTGCATCGTGAGAACCTGAGAAGGGCCTTAAGGAGAGTTATTGCCAATAAGGGGGCACCGGGAATAGACGGGATGACCGTAGAATCCCTGACTCCTTACCTTAAGGGGAACTGGCCACGGATACGGGAAGAGCTGACCAGTGGGAGCTATGTTCCCCAGCCTGTCAGGCGGGTAGAGATACCTAAGCCGGATAGGAAAGGGACGCGGTCACTGGGCATACCAACGGTGTGTCCATACTGCACCTCCTACAGTTTAGTTTGAGGATCTATGTTGCGTTTGTAATGAAGTTTTATCGAATTGCTCACCCATTGTTCAAGCTCCTTTTCCTTTTGGGAATCCAAAGCAATATAATAGGGTGATACGCCATTTGGCCTCCGCGCAGAGATGATGTTGTGTTTGATCCAATAATACACGACGTGCGAACTAACGTCAAATTTTGTGGCGACTTGGTGAACAGTAAGTTCCTCGGGCAGCTTTAATGCCGGCCTGGGAATTTGATGTTTGTACCTGATCCACCGGACCATGGGAGGCATGAACGGCTTGCCTGTTGCGCTTAATACACCCTGTTTGTTCAATTCTGAGGCTATTTGACTGTCCGGCAGATTTTCTGACAATAGCCTGACATTATTGACTATTTCTTCCGGATAGCGGAGTTGATCGCTATAACTGGGAGGGATAGAGATCGGGATATCTTCACAGGCGCCGCCTTGCCAGCGGATATGGAGAACCATTCTTTTCCTCTGGGGAAGTTTTTCGACAGTGATGTCTTTGAGAAGCAGGCGAAGGATCCTTTTGCGGTCTTTCGCTTGGGTAGTGGGTGCTTCCCAGACAGAACGTAAGTCTTTTGCCAACGACAGGAGACCGTTCTTTTGTTCCTCGGTAGCAGCAACCCGTTTACTGGCCTGGTGTACGGCTAATTCTCTTTTCACCACCTCAGCC
>CAITLA010000248.1 GCA_903893135.1 uncultured Syntrophaceae bacterium
AATGTCTGTAGACTTGTCAACGAGGGCCTTGATCCCGTCTCCCGATCCGCCGCCGGAAAGCGATATATTTATTCCGGGATGCGTCTTCATGTAAGCCTCCAATGCCGCCTGCGCAACCGGCAAAACTGTTGTCGATCCCTTGATGACAACATTTTGCGCGGCAACTGCCAGATTTGTACCAAAGATTAGCCATAGCAAACCAACCGCCAATAATTTTCTTACCATTTTTAAAACCTCCATTCAATTTTACTTTATCTTCTAAATTTTTTGATGATATCTTTCATTGTTTACCCCGAAGAATGCAAAAAAATCCTTCGATATTCGAATACAATGAATTGATCATCGCTTCGATTATGAAGCGAACTCGTTTTCAAGCATATAATACATATGAAATGTTTCAAATTTGTTAAAGAATGATGAAGGTTTCGTTAATTTAGCATAAAGCATTGACTATATTTTTCATAAACATGTAATGAAAGAGACGGTAAATATTAATATGAGCCGTCTCCCGTATTACGCTTTGTTAAATCGACACCGACCAGTCGTCAAAGCGTACGCTAATGGTACACCCTAGATCACTTTTGAACCGCTCGATGGTCAGTTGCAAGGGGAAGGCTTGCCAACAGGGATATTTGGTTTTGATTTACCGATAGGCACATCTTGCGAACATAAAGGGGAAACAGTAAAGTACCTCAACGAAAACATCAGTCGGTTCACAGATACTGAGATGCCGTTAAAGTGATTCGGCGTCTAACCTTCAACCTCATTCCAAAGGAGGAGATCATGAAAGTAAAAGATAAAGACAGGATAAAGTGAGCTATTCTTTTTTTATTGCAGCGCAATTTGCCTCCGCTTTCGCTCCAGTGAATTAGCTGGTTTTTAGCGTTCATCAATGCTTTCAAAGAGAAAGTATCAAATTTTATAATAATGTCGTTGTAAACAGTTATAGGTGTAGCCTGTAAATTTTTTCCACCGGCTAATTCCGGAAAACTGATAAAGAAAAATTTTGTCCGTTCCTACCTGCCATGTTGATTTTCAATCGAGCTCATTCATAATGATATTTCAACCTAAACAAAACCTGGGCGCTCTGAAAAAGGCCTCTTCTTCAGCATGGAATAAAGCCCGGTGGTACTCTAAGTTTAATTGTGGTAAACTTTTCTGAGAAGGTTGGAGGTTAATTATTCTAGGCTGTGTAAGAGAATTTATTTAGGGAAGTTGCCTTTATCAGGCAGCGCAGAAAGGAGCAGCAGTATGATCAAGCATGTCGTCTTCATGAAATTCAAGGCAGGTGTTACCGAAAAAGATATAGCGGATCTGGAGAAGGCCATGGCAAAGCTTCCCGGAAGAATTCCGGAAATCAAAGAGTATCAATTCGGCCGTGATATCGTACGTTCCGAAAGATCATACGATTTCGCTCTGGTTTCCGCCTTTGAAGACCTGGAGGCGCTGAAGCGTTATCAACCGCATCCGGACCATCTTCCCGTCCTCGCGAAGGTGAAGGGGATGTGTGAAAACATTCTGGCAGTGGATTTCAAAGTATGACGACATGACAGCTTTGAAGAATTTTCACAAAGATTGCCACGCTCACTTTGTTCGCTCGCAATGACATCACATAGATTTTGTTCTAAGAACTTGCCTTGGGGTGTCAAGAATGTGACCGTGTCAGGTGGGACACCATGGCGGGAAATTTCTGCCCCATGTAACGTTCAAACTGCAAGCTCGCTTCGATGAGCATGTCCAGATTAATGCCCGTTTTCACTCCCGTCTCATGGAGCATATTGACGGTGTCTTCCGTGGCGATGTTCCCTCTGGCGCCAATGATGAAAGGACATCCCCCCAGTCCGCCGAGAGACGTATCGAAAATGGAGACCCCCTCGTTGATTGCCGCCCAGACATTAGCGAGCCCCAGGCCGCGCGTGTTGTGAAGATGAAGGGAAATCGGCGCCGCCCCTGCAATTTCACGCACACGCTTCACGAGCTTTCTAACTTGTGATGGATTAGCCATACCCGATGTATCGGCAAGACATATTTCGTCCGGTTCTTTTTTCAGAAAATCCTTCACAAGCTTTATAACTTTAGCTTGAGAAACATTTCCCTCGTAGGCACAGCCGAAGGCGTTCATCACTCCCGCCCTCACCTCCATGCCTGCACCGTGCGCCTTCTCTATGAGCAGCCTGGCTTCCATCATCGCCTCAGCAGTGGACACATTGCTGTTTTTCCTGCTGTGCGTTTCACTTGCGGACACATAAACGCCTACGTGCGGCACCCCGCATCTCATGGCGCGCTCCAGGCCCCTCTCGTTTAAGACCAGTGCCGCATAGACGACGTCTTTCCTGCGCCTGACCATGCTCCAGAGTTTCTCTGCATCTGCCATCTGCGGAACGAGACGGGGATTGACAAAGGATGAAACCTCGATGCGTTGGACTCCGCATTCGGTCAATCTGTTGATGAGCTTTATTTTCTGATCGGTGGATACGAGCTTCTTCTCGTTCTGGATGCCATCCCTAAGGACGACTTCGTGGATTTCAATCTTTCGTGGGAGGCGGCTTGGCATAGACTTGTTCGGTATGCAAAAATAAACAGGGGGAGAAATGATTCTCCCCCTGCGTTAAACTTCTGGATTCTACTTCTTCCAGGCCATGGGCCCCCATTTTTCACCCAGAACCGCTTGGGGGGGCCAATCGGGGGGCACCATCTGGCCGGGTTTTTCGCCAACTTTCTGGATGAGTTTGGCGAGACCGGGACGGGCGAACTCCGGATGACCTTTTTTCATTGTCCGGCCATTGTAGACGGCTTCGGAACGGAGCCTGCGGCCGATGGTCTTTTCCATCTTCCCTCCCAGCCAGAGGACACGGTCGACATTGTAGCCATGCTCAATGCCCAACTCGTCAATCATCACGATGAGATCCTCCAGGGTGATGAGACCAACGTACCTCGGATCTTTGTAATAGTATTCGCCCGTTCCCCGAACTGGGCAGTCATCGAGGAAATTGGCAGGCTGTCCGCCCAGACCTCCAAGGGTTCCCTCAAAGCGGCATATGCCGGCATGAAGGGCCGCAAGGATCGATGCCGAGGCAACGCGTTTCGTCTCATGGAGATGACATAAATGGGCCTCTGGATTGGGCATAGCATCCATGACCATGGAGAAATAGCGGTAGACCTGGGCCGCTGAAGCGGAGCCGTCATGATCTGCGTGCTCGATGTCATGGGCGCCGATAGATAAGAAGCGCTTTGTGAATTCCACGGCATCCTTGAGCTCCGTGGCGCCGGTGATGGGGCTCCCCCAGATGGTGCTCACGGTGCCGCACATCTTCATGCCATGGTCGGCGGCCTTCTTGATGCAGCGCTCCGCCTCTTTCCAGTACTGGGTCAGCGTCGTTCCGGAGTTGGCGAAATGGTGTTCCGGATCGGTGGAGACCATCATCAGGACACGATCAGGGCCGATCCCTCTTTTCCTTAGTTCAATCGCCGCATCAACAGCGGGTTCGCGGATGGTCACAGCGGTCATCATAAGCTCATCGTATTTAACCCCTGCCCTTTCGCACCGTTTTTTGAACGCATCACTCCTGAGGGCGGTAAGAACCTGCTCAGCGTCTTTGAACTGGGGAATGCCTTCCGGGTTACCCAGGTTGGTTACCTCGATCTCCTTCGCACCAGCCAGGATCATCTCCTGGGCATAAAAGATCTTGGCGTTAGTAGATATGAATTTTTCTTCATGCTGGAAACCATCACGCACGGTTATGTCACCGATGGTTGCCTTCTTTGGCATTCTGGGAAAGATTTTCCAATAATCATATTCCGTCATAGAAAAATAATGACCTCCTCAATTTTATTATTTATTAAGTTCAACGCATCTCCGGGTGAAAGAGCGTTATTCTCCCTTAAATACGGGTTTACGTTTCTCTGCAAAGGCCGCCAGCGCTTCCAGTCGATCCTTCGTCGGGATAGTGCCCTCATAAGCCTTGGACTCAAGCGGCAGCGCCACTCCGAGGCTCGCCTCGGAGCCGTAGTTAATGGCAAACTTGGCCTGGGCCACGCCGATGGGGCCGTTCTTGGCGATCTCCCTTGCCAGTTCGAGCGCGGCTTCTATCAGCTTGTCGGGCTCCACAACCCTGCTGACAAGACCGATCTTAAGAGCCGTCTCGGCATCTATTCTTCTCGCCGTGAAGATCAGCTCCTTCGCCTTTGCCACACCGACAATTCTGGGCAGTCTCTGTGTTCCACCGGCGCCGGGGATAATCGCGAGACTCGTTTCCGTAAGTCCCATCACCACGTTCGAAGAAGCAATCCTGAGATCACAGGCCAGCGCCAGCTCCGTCCCACCGCCAAAGGCAAACCCGTTGATGGCTGCGATCACGGGAACGCGGACCTGCTCTACCGCCGTGAAAGTGCTGCGTATCGTGAAGATGAAGCGGCGGACCTGATCGTCTGACATTGTCCTTCTTTCCTTCAGGTCTGCGCCTGTAGAGAACGACCACTTCTTGGCATCGTCACCTGCTTTGGCGCCGGTGATGATTATGCAGCGGAGACTCATATCAAAATTGGCTTCCCGTATGGTGTCGGCCAGTACAGCCAGAAGATCGAAGTTAAAGCAGTTCATAGCCTCAGGACGATTCAGCGTGAGAATAAGGATGCCCTCATCAGTCCTTTCTTTTAACAGTATATCTGCCATAGGAATACTCCTCCTTCTTTCACTCTTCAAACAGGATTAAACCTTCAGATCACCCCAGTCTGACTTGTCTATAGGTACGCGATAGCAAAGTTCCAATGACCTGCCCAGCTTTTCCCGCGCTTCGCTGTAAGTGATGACACCGTCATGGAACAAGAGCGACCCCGTCAGGAAGGGATGCCCTTCGGCATCATAACGGTCTATCATCATCTGTCGGAACTTGGCCATTTCTTCCTCATTAACCGTTTGTCCTTTGTCGACGATATTCTTTCTGCGGACGCTCTCCACTATGAATCCAGCTGTCCGGCCGGACATAACCGTAGTGCGGCCTCTCATATTTGTATAGCAGAATACCGGTCTGAAGGCCCTCCCGCACATGCCATAGTTTGCCGCCCCGTGGTCGGGACCAATGACGTACTGGATTTTCGGAACGTTCAGAACACTGCACGTACGGACCATGTCGGATCCGTATTTCCCGATGCCTCCCCATTCCTCGGCCTTGCCGACCATGTAGCCGGGAGATCCCTGGAGAAAGATAACCGGCAGCTTCGAGTTTCCGCAACGGATCATCCATTCCGTTGCCTTTCTTGCCGCTTCAATATAAATAACGCCAGTCCCGTGGGAAGCAATGATGCCTACGGGCATACCTTTCAGCCACATCTTACCGGCAACGACACTTTCACCGCGGTTGAGGCCATAAGTCGGTTTGTATTCATGGAAATAGCTGTCATCAGCAAGACACTTAAGGGTGTCCCTGATATTGATTGCATTATAGGTATTGATGGGGGTGGAGCGCATCATGTCCTTGTAGTCATATCTTGGTTCCAAGGTTTGTATGCGGTCGCAGTAAAGCGTCTGGGATGGTTCAAACTCAACGATATCTCGCAACTTCTGGATCCCCTCTTCCTGGGATGTCACGAAATGGTCGCAACCTCCGGAGTGCTGGGTGTGAACATAGGCGCCTCCCAGGTCTTCCATGGACACGGTCTCACCGATGGCGGACTTCACCATAGGGGGACCTGCCAGGAAGGCAAAGGCCAGCTTTTCTATCATGATTGATTCGGAAGCGAGATAAACGATATAGGCGCCGCCCGCCGTGTTTCCGCCAGTGGAGAGGGTGTACTGTTTGATTCCCATGGAGGACATGCGGCACATATTATAGAACATGCTGCCAAAGTGCCCGTCGTCAGCAAAACAGCCCAACTGCAGGGGAAGGTTGATGCCACCTGAGTCGGCAATGTATACGCAGGGTAATCGGAGGCGTTCGGCAATCGCCTGGGCCCTCATATGCTTTTTCAGAGTGATCGGAAAATAGGTTCCCGCCGCATAGCGGTTTTCATTGGCAAAGATCATACAATCCTTTCCATGAATGACACCTATGCCGGTTACCAGCCCGCCGCCGGGGATGTGCCCTCTTTTCTCTGATTCGTAGATCTCTCCTCCGTAGAGTTTTATCTGTCCGATGTTGTAGCCTGCATCGAGGCCAAGCTCAAATAACTCCGTACCCGGATCGATCAACATCGAAATTAGCTCGCGCATCGGTTTCTTGCCCTGCTTGGCAAGGCGCTTGAGCTGCTCCTCACCACCGATATTGTATGCCTCTTCACGGTGAGTCAAGAGGATAGCGTCCTGTTCCTCCCAATGTTTCAGGTTGTTGTCGTCCCCTGCCAAACCTTCTTTCTTTTCTTCCGTCATTATAATCCTCCTCGACGCTCCCCGGATTGAATGCCAACCCGAGAGCTATGATACTAGATAAAACTACCTTCCGATAACGTAGCGATACGGGTCTATCTGATCCCTCAGGATTGATAGCTCCTTCGCCGTCGGAGGTTTGTTCTCCACGATCTTCTTCGCCTTCAGAAGTTCAAACCCGCAATTATCCTGAACATCCTTTTCGGAATAACCCGGATTGACCGCTATGATTCTCATCCTCTTTGATTCCGGTTCAAAGTCCATCACCGCCATATTGGTAATGATCTTGTAAGGACCGGTCCCCAGCGGAAGGCCTGATTTTGCCCGTGAATCGCCGCCCGTAAGCCAGCCTGGCGTAGTGATAAATTGACACTTCTCGGCAAATCTCTTGCTATCCTGGGGTGTCATGACGAGCATTCTCCAACAAAATGAGGCAAGGTCATTGGCACCGCCACTCCCCGGGAATCGAACCTTCGGTTTCTGATGGTCAGTACCGATTCTCGTGGAATTCAGATTCCCGTACATATCGATCTGGGCACCACCGAGGAAGGTGTAATCGATCATTCCGCGACAGCACGTTTCCATAATTTCACACATGCCGCTCGCCATCAAGGCCTTCCAGGTCGTTCTGGAATCTCCCACGGATATGGGCATTTCAGGGATCAAGGGTGCCGCCCCGCCGGCCTCAAAAAGGATAACCAGATTGGGTGAGTGGGCTTTCTGCGCAAGCATTGCTGCCGCATTGGGAGCTCCAGTTCCAACTACAATAGAAGCCCCGTCTTCTAACTCTCTTGAAGCGGTGCATATCATCAGTTCCATGGTATTATAGTCAGCCATACCGTATATCCTCCTTTAATCTCTCGCTTTGACAAACATGAATTCTTTGTCCCTGAGTTTCAGCAATTTGTGTATTCCGCCGTTCTTCTCGATATATTCAAAGTGATCCTTGCAGCTGTAAATATTCTTTTCGAGGAATTTCTTGAACTCGACCGGATCCTCTTCCACCTTCATCCATTCTCTTATGTGTTCCTCGTCGGAGAAATATTCCGCATACATATTGCCGGGATAACTGCCATAAGGGACCTGACATACGGCATCAACACACCAGTAAGGAATAACCGTATAGCTCGGATCTCTACGTATCTCGTCGTTGGAAATCAGCCTTTCACAGGTGATAATCAGACGCTTGGACGCCCTTGCCACATCGAAATCGGAAACGGTGATGCCCCTCGCACGGCAATTGCCGTAGATATCCGACTCATGGACATGAATCGCCGACACATCCGGATAGAGGGCTGGCATAGCTGCATACTTTGTTCCCGTGAACGGGCACTCGATGATTTTGGCGCCGCTGTATTTGAATGTGTCCGTTCCCATAATATTTCTCGATGGGTAGAAGGCAACGCCTGCAGCGGCGGCCTTGAAGCGTACAGAGAGCGAATAGTTCGTCCATTCACTTACTTCAACCTTGCCGCTTTCCATGTAGCGCCTCGCATTGGGGGACAGGCCGCGGGCCTCAAGACCCACAATATAGGCTACGTCTAACTTGTTGAAGACCTCACCAGCGCACAGAATCTGAAAATCATGGGTGGATGTATGGCCTGCAAATCCCATATTCTTCCTTCCCTGCCTCACGATTTCATGTGCAACCGCTATAGGCACCCTGTTTGCCCCGAAGCCGCCGAGTGTCAGATAATCGCCGTCATGAACAAACTTCTCCACGGCTTCTTTTACAGACATCACCTTGGACTCCAGTTTGCGGCTTTTCGTGCGGAAGAATGCACGCGCCTTATCCGCATCGGGGTCTGTAAAGATTTTGCCAATTCCCTGATCAATCACATTCACTGGACTCTACCTCCTTTTCATTATTCTCAGCGCCTGCCCCACATGGATAATAGTGAGGAGCTCTGTTAAAAATGTATAAACTGCCTCCGCCGAAATCGGTCGCTTAGACTACCGCGCTGTCAGTGTTACTCAATTAATTAAGCAATGAGCCCTTACTAAAGTCGTGATGGTTTCTTTTCTTCTACAGATCAACGAGATAAAAGTGCCGAAAAGAGTGACATCTTTTAAATAAGACGCTCTATTAGTTTTCTTCCTTACCTTTTATAGTTCGGGAGTAATTATTGAAAATTTATAAGTGCATCTATCGTACGAAATAGAGAGGGAAAGCAATATTAAAAGGTTTATAAATAATATTAAGATAAAATTAATTTTAGATGAGGGATGAGGAAGGATCAAAGTGAGGTATCCTAATTGCGCTGGTTCAATTTTCGTAAGAAAGAAACTTCGTCAATTTATGAAGAAAGTCAGTGGTATTATCTCTAAAGCCGACATAGAAAATTGGGTGCTATTCTTCACGGTAAAAGTTTTTTATGGACAGAGGCTCTTTCTCTCTAACAGAGTAACAACATTTGCGCTAATTGGTCTATCCTAATTCATAATTATTCGTATAATCTTAGTTTTTTCTAAATATTATTTATAAACCTTTTAATATTGTGTTTCTCATTTTTTTTCCATACAAGACTAAACATGAAGCCTCCCGCCCATAGACGGGCGCTTGCGGGCAAAAAAACTGGACGTAATCTTTTCGTATTGCAGTATTTTGAGGTTCTTTATCACTAATGCTTGCAAAGTTAGCAACTATGAGATATGCTTTAGTGTCGGTAATAGAGGGGAAGCTGAAAACATCTCAAAGGGTTCATATTGGTGACAAATAGAAAATCCTGTTTCTGCTTATTATCAAATCTCCTACACCTCGACGTTTCTGCTATGAACAAACGTTTTATGAGCCTTGCCAAATCCAGAATAGACTCGGCGGCATATCTTCTGTCCGCTACAAAATTAGGCTATACCTGTTGAGGTTTCTTAGACAGATTTATGGGGGACAAGTAACATTGTAAATCTGTATACCGCTTAAGAGTGGCTGAATTAGTTCGGCTGAATGTCAAAACTTAATTACCTTAAGGAGGGAGTCAAGATGACAACACCGGTTCAACAAAAGATTCGTGACAAAAAGAGAACACCCCAGCAGATTCTGGATATGGTCAAGCCCGGAAACTGGATCCAGCCAGGTTCGGTTGGCGGTGATTCAACGGAATGTATGAAGGAGCTGGCAAAAAGGGTCGGTCCAAAATTGAAGGACATTGAGATTTGGAATTATGCTAATTTTTTCCCTCATCCTGAATTTCAGGCAGCAGACCCCATGCAGGAATTTCACTGCTTCCATGAGTATTTCTTCTTCCCCTGGAACCGCAAGGCCAGAGATACCAACAACGTAACGGACTGGGCACACTGGGGATGGGCAATGGGCATGTGGTTCTGCCATTATCGTTTCACTAATGCGATAAAGGAAAACCGCGGGTTTGACTGGTGGTGGAATGCGGCATCGCCCTTTGATGAGCACGGCTTTGCCAACTTCGCTTATGGCACGAACAACGCCAACATCTTCAGCCAGTGCGCAAAGAAGAAAGTCATTGAAGTTCGTTCAGACTATCCCTGGGCCGAGGGCGGCCGCTTTAACACCATTAATATTGACGATGTCGACTACTGGGTCGAGGTGGACTGCGAAAAATACAAATGGCCCCAGATCAATGAAAAGGCCATCAAGGCAAAACCGGATGAAGAGGCCATCGCCAAACATGTCATGACCATCATGAGGGACAGAGACAACGTCCAGCTTGGTATCGGATCACTTCCATCCGCCTGTGTCGGCGCTATGGCCGATGCCGGATTCAAGGACCTCGGTATCCACACGGAGATGCTCAATGCCGGTCTCATCAAGCTGATCGAATCAGGCCAGGTAACCAACAAGTACAAGACCCTCCCCGCCGACCGCGGCAAGAGCGTCTATACCTTTGCTTTCCCCGTGGATGTGAAGTGGTACTATGACACAATCCATCGGAACCAGAACCTGGCAGTCTATGATATCAGTTACACTAATAACCTGCATAATCTCACAAGGCTCGACAACATGATCGCGATTGATAACTGCGTGGCTGTTGACCTTCTCGGCCAGCAGTGCTCCGGTTTCTATGAAAAACGACCGATTTCGAGCTCCGGCGGTTACTTCCATTTTGTGGCCTTCTGCGCACAGTCGAAAGGCGGACGCGGTGTCGCCTCCATGACGGCGAGGAGCAAGCACGGCACCTCGAGGATCGTTCCCTTCCTGCCTGAAGGATCATCGGTGGATGTTCCGGCTCAGTTAACGAATTATGTTTGCACAGAGTATGGTATCGTGAACCTGCGCGGTCTGTCCGGTTATGAAAGGGCCGCAGCGCTGATCTCTATTGCCCACCCCGATGACCGTGAGATGCTGGAAAAGGCGGCGAAAGAGAACGGTCTCCTTGCCCCGAAATTCCCCGTCTCCATGCTGTCCGTCGAAGGTAAGACCAGACGGTATCCATCCTACTCAGACAGACGGAACTACAAGATGGGGTTACACGGTGAGATATCGGGATTCGATTGGGATCAGGGTTATCAGACAGCAAAATAATTTGTTTCGCGTTATACGACTTGAGAAGCCCGGACTATCCGGGCTTTTCGAGTTAAGTTGCCAAAGCCAGTCAATTTAGACTTCCGTGTGCGGCTTCGACAGCTGGTTAAATAAATCTCAGTTTATCAGGAGGTATTTGTGTATGGCGTTAGATTTTAATTTTACAGATGAACAAAAGATGTTGGAGGAAAGCGTTTACAAGTGGGCTGTCAGCTGGCTGGAGCCACAGATGGAGCATCTATATGAAGTGGACGAGATGCCCCCGACACTGTTCAAGGAACTTGGAAATCTGGGTATCAACGGAATCGTCTTTGAGGAAAAGTATGGCGGTACCGCTCTGGGATATGTAGAGACGCTCCTCGTTTATGAAACGATCGCGCGGGTAAGCAACGCCCTGTCCATGACCGTCGGAGCAAGCCAGACCCTTTGTTTCGACAACTTCAGGCGCAATGCCACAGAAGAACAGAGGATGTCTGTCCTTCCCAAGTCCTGCACCGGTGAATGGGTCGGATGCCTCGGCATCACCGAACCGAATGCCGGCTCCGACGCCATGAGCATGGCGACAAAAGCAGAGAAAAAGGGAGACAAGTATATCATCAACGGCAGCAAGATCTTCATTACCAACTCTCCCGTCGCCGATTTCATGGTATTTTATGCGAAGACCGATCCGGCAGCAGGTCCCAAGGGGATTTCCGCATTCTGTTTCGAGTTCGACAAGGTCAAAGGTGTTACCGTGGAAAAGATCAAGAAATGGGGTATGAGGACATCCCCCACAGGTCTGGTCACCTTCGAGGATGTGGAACTTCCTGCAGCAAATCTTATCGGCGGCTTGAATAAAGGCGTCGCCGTTCTCACGAGCGGTCTCTGCACGGAGAGAATTACCCTTTCCGGTTGTTCCCTCGGCAGCCAGAGAAGCTGTCTTGAGCTTAGCTTAAAGTATGCGAAGGAAAGGGTCCAGTTCGGTAAGCCGATAATCACCTATCAGGCCATGCAGGAAAAGCTGGCCAACATGTACACCGGCTACCTGGCCTCCAAGTGGATGGCATACAGCGCGGCCTCCTATTGCGATTCCCTGGAAAACAAAGTTGGTGGAAAGGGCACGGATCTCGACCGCATGGCAGCCGCGGCGCTTCTCTTCTGCGGTGAGATGGGAACAAAGATCGGTCTCGACGCGATCCAGATCTTCGGCGGTTACGGCTACTGCACGGAATACCCGGTCAGCAGGCATTTCCTGGATCAGAAACTCTGGGAGATCGGCGCAGGTACGTCCGAGATCAGAAGGATGATCATAGCAAGAGAGTTGATGAGAGACGATTTCAGGAGCGGCAAGTAAAACAAAGACCGAACTCTCATTTAATCTATCGGCTCATAATAAAAAGGGCGCTGCCATGGCAGCGCCCTTTTTTATTGCAGATTTAATTATGCGCCCGTCACTTAATGGGAGCGACGAAGGGTATGTACTGAGCGAATAACCAGCAGAGGAAGAAGACGAGCGGTATGTGAATAAGCATCTGTAGCACTGAATAGCCGACAAGGTCCCGGGCCTTCATATGGAGCAGCCCAAGAAGCGGCAGCATCCAGAAGGGGTTAAGGAGGTTCGGCAGGGCCTCGGCTGCATTGTAGATCACCACCACCCATCCAAGGTTCACTTGATGCTGAATTGCCGCCTGCAAGATGTAAGGCGCCTCAATGACCCACTTGCCTCCGCCGGAGGGGATAAAAACACCCAGGATAGCCGAATAAGCGGCCACCAGAAGAGGGTAGGTTCCCTGGGTCGTCATGCTGTAAAAGAGGTCGGCCAACCACTTGTTGATCCCCGTACCGACGATCATTCCGAAGATCACGGCGTAGAAGGGG
>CAITLA010000249.1 GCA_903893135.1 uncultured Syntrophaceae bacterium
GAAATTTACAGAAAGCACAGAGGCCTGTCAAAGAACCATAGGCAGAACTACTTTGCTTGGTACATTAATTTTAAAAATGGCAACTAATTACCAACACGTTACCTATATATATACCCATAATCATAGGTGGATTTTTTCAGTATTACTTTAGGCATATGTTCGATGGTTTTTTCGTTCCGTTATTTTTGGCGTTGCATTCATTTCTTGACAAAAATAAAATTTCAAGTAAAAGCTTCATGCCATTAAGAAAGGATTTAAAATCAGAATTCTGTTGTAGTTAATCTGCATGTCGGATATAATTAACAACATAATTTTTGACCAATTAATATATGAAAAATTTCAGTATTAATAGATATTCATCGGCGCCTGTTTATCTAAAAATCGGTATCGCTGCAATCATACTATTATTTCTTTCAAACCTGCTTTTATTATACCTCTTTGTCAAAGAAAGAAATAACAATAAGAATCTCTTCGGACTTATCAACAGAACAAATAAAGACTTCAATCAAATCCATGAATCATTAAAGCAGAAGGATATGCAAAAAGCCTTCCGGTATCTTACGGAAGCGCAAAAACAAGTGGTGGCTATGCTGCCGGCTGCGCCCGTGCCTGCTGAAAAAGCGGCAGCGGTGACAAAAGAACAGCGGCCCGCGCAGCCGACCCAGGCTAAAGCTGCGGTTACGACTGTCGCAAGTGCGCCCACCTCTCTCCAGGATGCGCCCTATACATTTGTCTTTGCCGATGCAGGCGAATACCTCCTCATCTGTGAAAAAGATACAAAGATTCTTCATATCTTCCGCTTTTCAGACGGCAAGTTCTCCCTCATAAAACAGTACCCGTGTGTCATTGGGGCAAATAACCATGGCAAGACGAGGGAGGGCGACTTTGCGACACCTGAAGGGGTTTACTTCTTCTTAAGATTTACCCCGGGCAAAACACTCGCGGAAAACTATGGGTACGGAGCCTTCGTCTTAAATTATCCTAATTTCCTGGATCGGAAAGAAAGAAAAGATGGGGGAGGCATCTGGTTGCACGGCCATAGCGCAGGCAAAGTAGTGGGAGCAGATATACCGGATACAAAAGGCTGTATCGTCGTGAGCAATGATGCATTGAAAGAAATGAGCGGTTACCTGAAGTCGAACGGCACTCCTATTGCAATTGTCAACAAGCTCCAGTTTGCAAATCTCGAAAGTCAGAAGGAATTGGCAAAGGAACTGAGGAATTTCATAAATTCATGGAGACTCTCATGGGAGAGCATCAATACGAAAAAATATTTGAGCTTTTACGCCCCGGCATTTGTTAACAGCGAGGGGATGAGCTTTAATGCCTTCAAACATCACAAGGAAAAGACCAATAAGAGCAAAAAATTCATCCGGGTAAAAGTTGAAAATCTCGCAATCCTTATGCCGCCGGAATATGGCGGTAATGTTGCCGTGGCCAGATTTCAACAAAGATACAATTCCAATAACTTCAAGAGTGACAGTAAAAAAATATTTTATCTGAAAAAAGGGCAAGCCGGATGGCAAATCATAGGCGAATCTTCATATTAGTATTTCTCACAATTGTCTGCCTTTTTATTGCAACCAATTCTCTTACAATTAAGCAGAATGTTTCATCCAAACCGCGAAAATCCTCTTTTCAGCTTCAGAGGTTTTTTGACGGCACAAATCAGGAAGTGTCCGTATATTTTATTTCCGGAGAAGAGAAAGGCCCTACCCTGCTTATCATCGCCGGAATCCATGGTGATGAATCCGGCGGTTATCTGACGGCAGAAAGATATGCGGACATCAAAGTAAAAAAGGGGACATTGATTGTAGTGCCGCGTCTGAATTTGCCCGCCGTCGTAAAGGGAAAGCGGCAGGGCCTGAGCGGCGACATGAATCGCCTTTTTCACCTGCCTGAAGATATTTATTCAACTCCTGACACGAAAGTTGTGAACCTCGCCAAATCTCTTATTAAACGCGCCGACTATGTCCTTAATCTCCATCAAGGTGAGGGTTTCTATTCTCCCAAGTGGATTTCCCACAAGAGAAATCCTTTTAGATGGGGACAGTGCAATGTTATTGACGCTCCCATTTTCGATCTGCCTAATGGAGATAAGCTTGAGTTAGCGAGCTTTGCCAAGAAAATAGCATCCAGTTCAAATTCTAAAATCAAAGACAAAAAATATCATTTTCAGGTCAACAACACCAACACGGCGAGCAATAAATCCATCCACAAGGAGCAGAGAAGGTCACTTACTTACTACGCCCTTTACCATCAGCACAAAACGTCTTTGGCGCTGGAATCAACGAAAAACTGCACGGTGCCTCAGGCCGTCGGATTTTTAACAACCGCAATCAATTCAGTTATAAACGAGGTGGGAATTCAAGCAGAGAATCTCCCTTCCGCAGATCCTGTCACGATCAAGAAGGAGTTTAGTGACAAAAAACTCAAAACGTAATTTTTTTCCGCCCATCCTTGCCATCTCCCAGACGGATTATTAAGACAATGTAATCCGCGCCTGGAAGGACTTTTTTTGAAAATTACGCAAGGGGGTTTCCTTTTATCATGTTCCTTTTATCATTGACATATCAATATCTTTATCCTAATATTTAGCTCCGATTAAAGGAACCCTTCATGAAGAATAAACTGTCTTACGATGATTTGATGCTTAAGCTCAAGGAACTCGAAAAAATAACCTCCGACCATAGGCGGCTGGAAGAAGTTTATCGCTCGGTAGTTGAGTCTACGAGCGATTCCATATATATGGTGGACAAAGAATGCCGATATCTCTTCATGAACAATCAGCACTTGTCCAGGCTCGGCTTGCCGGCTGAACAGATCATAGGTAAACGCTACAGCGAGTTTCACTCTCCGGAGCAGGATAAAGTATTTGCAGAAGCGGTTAACAAGGTATTTTCAACTGGCGAGTCCATCCAGCACGAGCACAGGAGTGAGAGAGACAAGAGATATTTTCTCCGGACATTCAGCCCCGTAAAAGATCGCGGCCCCAACGGAGAGATAACGTGTGTCGTCGTCATTTCCACGGACATAACCGAGCGCAGGCTGGATGAAGAGGCAATCAGGGAAAGCGAGCAAAAATATAGGACTATTATTGAAAACATTGAAGACGGATATCACGAGCTTGATTTTTCCGGCAATATCGTTTTTTTTAATGACTCCCTGTTAAAAATACTGGGATATTCCCGTGATGAATTTACAAGAATGAATTACCGCAATCTCACTGATGAGGAAACGGCCCGTCAGCTGTTACAGGTCTGCGACGAAGTTCACAGAACGGGAAAACCATCCAGCGGCATTGAGATAGAGGTAATGAAGAAAGATGGAACCATGACGGTGGTTGAGATGTCCGTATCGCTGATCCTGGATGCAAAAGGTCACGAAGTAGGGTTCCGGAATCTCATTCGCGACGTAACTGAACGTAAGAGGTCGGAAGAAACAATCAGACGATTAGCCTATCATGACCCTCTTACAGGATTACCCAATCGTCTTTTGTTCACAGATCGTCTTAACATGGCAATAACCAGGGCCAAACGCAACAGGCAATATCTTGCCGTGATGATGCTCGACCTTGATTATTTCAAGGAAATTAATGATACACTGGGACATCATATGGGAGACAGGCTGTTGCACGCTGTGGGCTCTCGTCTGACGGAACTTTTACGAAAAGGTGACACCATAGCCCGCATGGGAGGTGATGAGTTTTTGATTTTATTGCCGGAAATCACTAATGTGGAAGTTACTACCACGATAGCCCAGAAAATCGTCGAATCCTTCCAAAGTTTCTTTGTAATTGATAACCGTGAACTTCACATTACGACAAGCATCGGAATTGCAATTTACCCGAACGCTTCGGATGACGTCGAGAACCTGATCAAGCACGCGGATATTGCAATGTATCGTGCTAAAGGATCGGGCCGGAATAACTACCAATTGTTTACTCCGGAAATGATCGTTAAAGCCTCGTCGTAGCTTTTAGTCATATGCCGACCATTCTGTATGAACATCTTTCCCGTAAGAAGAAAGACTGTTTAGTTAACTCATAAGAGCAATCCTTTCTTTACATGGAAGGCCTGCTTTTTTCGGGTGAATCTCTTGCCGTTAATGATGCGAAAGAGCAAGAAAATGAAGTCGCTTCGCAACAAAACAGATAAGGTCATACAACTTCCGGAACCTGCATCTGATGGAGGAATGTCAGTAGAAGCAGCGCTGGCAAAGCGTGAGTCGGTGCGCCACTTCACATCTGTACCTCTGACGCTTTCTCTATTGTCTCAGATTTTATGGGCCGCACAGGGAATCACCCGCAATTGGGGGGGAAGGACTGCTCCTTCTGCCGGGGCGCTGTATCCTCTGGAATTGTATTTGGCTTTACTGGATGGCTTCTTTCACTATATCCCCCGCAACCATCAGTTAATGCATATTTCCGAGAGTAATTTTATTGAAGATCTGGCAGCAGTTGCCCTGGGCCAGCAATGCATAAGGGAATCATCTGCTGTTGTCGTGATTGCCGCCGTTTATAAGAGAATAGAACAAAAATATGGACGGCGGGGTGAGCGCTACGTAAAGGTTGAGGCAGGGCATGCCGCGCAAAATATCCTTCTTCAGGCAGTGTCTCAGGGAATTGGAGCCGTGCCCGTCGGCGCCTTTTATGAAGATGTACGGATGGTATTGAGCCTTCCTTCGGATCATGAACCGCTGTACCTGATCCCCCTGGGACACACAAGGAAATGACAAAGTCCTGCGACAGAAAAGCATTTTAGGGAGCGCCAGAAATGCCACTCAATGTGGATGCAATCGGTAGAAAAATAGGTCCTCTGACAAAAGATTATACGTGGAAAGATGTAATTCTATATGCCTTGGGTATAGGAGCCGGATTCCATGAGCTTGACTACACGTACGAAAAAAGGCTCAAGGTCATTCCTACCTTTTCTATCGCCATGATATTCGATTTCTTCCGGGAGGTGGCGGCTGCCTCCAATATCAATATTGCCGGCGCCCTCCACGTTGGGCAGAATATTATTTTTCACAACCATATCCCGCCTTCAGGAACCATGACGACGGAGGGGATGATCACCAATTACTATGACAAAGGGACAAAAGGGGCTCTAGTCGCGGCCCAAAGCGAGACATCTCATTCCACCGGGAAAAAACTGTTCACCAGCATCATTACGCTGTTTGGCCGACTGGATGGAGGCTTCGGCGGCAAGAATGCACCGCATGAGACCCTGGACTTACCGAACAGAGAGCCGGACTTCATCGTAGTGGCAACGCCGTCGCCGGATCAGCCGCTCTTATACAGACTCTCCGGTGACACATTCGGGCTCCACGTAGATGCTGAATTCGCAAAGATGGTCGGTTTCGAAAAGCCGATTATGCACGGACTCTGCACATACGGTTTCGCCTGTCGCGCTCTGATGACAAGCCTCACGCCAGGCGAGCCGGAAAATGTCCGACGTCTTGCCTGCCGTTTTTCGCAGGCCCTCTATCCCGGTGAGCCCATCAAGACATTGGTCTGGAGAATTAGAGAGGGCGTGGCGGTATGGCGAACGATAAATGCCAACACCGGAGATGTTGTCATCGACAGGGGCGTATTTGAATATGGTGAAATCCCCCCGGCAGGAGAGGGGGCGCGGGAACACAAGCATTTGAATCATTTAACGGGGGATAATCTCCCAACCTCCAGGATAAAGGAGGATAGGCCGGTTGTGGACGCCGAGATAGGAGAAATTTCCATGGTAAAAGCTATTTTTGAAAAAATGCCCAGTATCTTCAACGCCGATGCAGCGAAAGATGTAGATGCAACATTCCAGTTTAACATATCGGGCGAAGGAGGCGGCGACTGGTACGCAGAGGTTAAAGGAGGGGCTTGCAAGGTGGAAGCCTGTGTACATCCAAATCCCACCACCACCCTAAAGATGGATGCGGCAGATTTCGTCGATATGATAAATGGAAAATTGCCGGCCATGCAGGCCTTTACATCAGGCAAGCTCAAAATCGGCGGAGACATTATGAAGTCACAGCTCATTACGAGACTGTTCAAATTTTGAGATGATTAGTTCATTCCCCGGTAGGTTCATGACTGCCGATGATGCGCGAATGAAACTCTTAATTCTTCGGCCGAGACAACCTGCAACCAAATGGCCTGAGGTTAAAGATTGATCCAAGACCTGGAGGTATTCCTGCAGGAAAAAAGTTATCTATGGCGGTTGCCGGAAAATGTGAACACTGATATGCGGTAGGACGTCAAAGCCTGATTGGCTGATGGGTTACAACACAAACACTAAATCCTATGAGGTGAAAAAAGATGCCTGGCCCCCTTTCCAATTTGAAAGTTCTCGATTTTACAACCCTTCTCCCCGGTCCTTACGCTACAATGGCTCTGGCAGATATGGGAGCCGATGTTTTAAAGGTTGTTTCCGGGTCACGGCCTGATGTAGTTGCCTACATACCGCCCTTTGTTCCCGGTACCAAAATGTCCGCTGCCTTTGCCTACCTCGGAAGGGGCAAACGCTGCATGACTCTCAATTTGAAGGACAGCCGGGCCACAAAGATCGTACACCAGTTGGTTGCGGATTACGATATAGTTATTGAGCAGTTCCGCCCCGGTGTCATGGCAAAGTTCTCTCTGGACTACCAGAGCCTGAAAAAAGTGAACCCCTCTCTCATCTATTGTTCGTTGACTGGCTACGGCCAGACAGGACCTCTTCGCGACAGGGCGGGTCACGATATCAACTATCTGGCCCGCTCGGGTCTCATGTCCTATTCAGGGAAGAAAGATACGGGACCAAGTCTCACAGGTATGCAGATCGCCGATGTCGCATCGGGTTCAAACAATGCAGTCATTGGAATTCTTGCCGCAGTTGTTCACCGCGACAAAACGGGCGATGGTCAGCACATCGATATTTCCATGACGGACGGTATGATAGCCTTCAATGCCATGTTCGGAGCCGGTTTCCTGGTCGATGGCCAGGACCTCGTACGCGAAAAGACGCTCCTCAACGGCGGCTCTCTCTACGACTTCTATGAGACCAAGGACGGACAATATATTAGTTTCGGCGGTCTCGAACCTCAATTCTTTGCCGCATTTTGTGAAACCATCAATATGCCGGAACTGATTCCCTGGGGTGTCCAACCGAAGGACGGCGTAAACGTCAAAAATCGGGTCCGGGAAATATTCAAGACCAAGACAAGGGACGAATGGACGGAGCTGTTCAAAAAAGTTGACGCCTGTTGCGAACCGGTCCTCTCCCTCACGGAAGCCCTGAACGACACTTATGCAATAGAACGAGGCATGGTGGTCGAAGTTGATCTTCCTGACGGAAAAAAGGTAAGGCAACTCGCGAGTCCCATTAAATTCTCCGGGACAATCCCGGCATACAAGAATGCGGGTACACCTCCCGGTCTACACACAAAGGATGTTCTCCTGAAGCTGGGCTATAGAGAAGAAGAGATAGACGCCTTCGAAAAAACAGGCCTGTTCAGTTAACACCTGTCATCTTGCACAAACCCTATCTGAGTCTCGAGATATGTATATCTATTACGCGATTATCCTTCGTGAGGAAAGCAGGCGTTATCCGACTATGCCTGAAGATATCCCCTGCGTCCGGTATTACCGGCAAAAATTTCTCAAAAAAACCCCCCTTGAATGACCCTCAGAAAAATCGCCCGGAAGCAGGTTCTTATCAAGTATCAAAGGCTACCTTACTAAGCTTTTACAACCCAAGTTGCTGCAACGCAGATATCTGATAAATCAAGATTCATATTAATGCTGAAACTTACATATATCAATTATGACATATAGGGCTGATTTGATTAGCTTTCTTCACCATTATTACTTGACATAGAGAAGAAATGAGTGTATGGAAAGAAACTTTTGTTATATTTCGGATAAGGCCCTATTTTCCGCACTCGAAGATGATATGTGACAATTAAATTAACGAGTGCCCGCCCGAAATGTATCGAATCTTTTCTTTGTGATTCAAGATCAGGCAGCTCCCCAAGCATGTTAGTAGTATACGTCCACATCCATTCACAGCCTGCAGGAGCAGCGTACAGATTCTGACGTCAAATATTTAAGTCTAAATGATTACGCTTTACCATTATTTCCGCAGTTTTATTTAGAAATAGAGCATTCGATCGTAAAATGTTAATTCTAAGTCCTTATGAAAGGAGTACGTAATGGAAATAAAAAAGATTTCACTTACTATTGACGGAAAGGAGGTCCAAGCCACCCCCGGACAGACAATTTTGGAGGTTGCCCGTGATAATGGTATTTATATACCGACACTCTGCCAGTACGCGGGCACCACGAACGTCGGCGCATGCCGGGTATGCGTGGTCGAGGTCGCGGGTGCGAGAACCCTTGTGGCTTCTTGCTGCATGCCGATAAACGCCGGAATGGTTATCAAAACGGATACGCCGGCTGTAAAAGCGGCCCAGAGGCTGGTTGTGGAGCTTCTCTGGGCTTCGGGCGATCATAACTGTCTGACCTGTGAACAGAACGGAGCATGTGAACTGCAAAATTTGATTTACTGGTTGCAGATAGAAAAACCGCGATTCAATATCGAATCTCCCGGTTATGAGATTGAAAAAACCAATACCATGATCCAGAGAGATCTGAATAAATGCGTTCTCTGCGGCAGGTGCGTAAGGGCCTGCAACGAGATTCAGGTTAATGAAGTCCTTGATTTTTCTATGCGGGGATTCCACTCTAAGGTAGGTCCTGCATTTGACAATGATTATATTGACTCGGAATGCGTGTTCTGCGGCGAATGTGTCGATTCCTGCCCGGTAGGCGCCATAACCTTCAGGCAGGCAAAATTCCAGGGCCGTCCATGGGATCTCAAAAAGGTAAAGACAACATGCACATACTGCGGTGTCGGTTGCCAGCTCGATCTGAACATGCACAATGGAAAGATAGTCAAGGTCACAGGCAATCGTGAATATGGCCAACCCAATGAAGGGAGCCTCTGTGTTAAGGGAAGGTTCGGCATGGATTTCGTGCATAGTCCTGACCGCCTGAAGACCCCCCTTATCAGGAAGGACGGCGAATTAAAGGAGGCGAGCTGGGATGAGGCTTATAAATTCATCGCCAAGAAACTTGCCGCAATCAAGAAGAAACACGGTCCTGACAGTATCGCGGGTTTTTCCTCTGCCCGTGCTACCAACGAGGAAAATTATCTCTTCCAGAAATTCATGAGGGCGGTGATCGGAACCAACAATGTTGATCACTGTGCCCGTCTCTGACACTCTTCCACAGTGGCCGGTCTGGCCGCTGCTTTTGGAAGTGGTGCAATGACCAATTCAATTGATGAAATTGAATATACCGACGCTATGTTGGCAATCGGAACCAATACGACTGAGAACCATCCTGTTATCGGTGCGAAAGTAAAAAGGGCCGTTCGCCAGCGCGGCGCCAAGCTGATCGTCGCTGATCCGAGAGAAATCGACCTCGTGAAATACGCCGCCATCTGGCTGCGCCAGAGGCCCGGCACTGATGTGGCATTATTAAACGGCATGATGAACGTAATTATCTCTGAAGGCCTTTATGCCAAGGAATATGTGGAAACGCGCACCGACGGCTTTGAGGCCATGAAGAAGGTTGTGGAAAAATATACGCCCGAGTATTCCGAAAAGATTACAGGGGTTCCGGCAGAAGACATCAGAAAGGCTGCCCGCATCTATGCGGAGGCAGGTAAGGCCACTATTCTTTACACCATGGGTATCACCCAACACATTACCGGTACGGACAACGTCAAATCCTGTGCCAACCTGGCAATGCTTTGCGGAAATGTAGGTATTGAAGGAGGAGGTGTCAACCCTCTGAGAGGCCAGAACAACGTCCAGGGCGCTTGCGACATGGGCGCCCTTCCCGTTGTTTACACCGGCTATCAGCCCGTAGCCAATGATGAGTCCCGGGCAAAATTCGAGAAGGCCTGGGGTGTTGCTTTACCTCCTAAACCGGGCCTGACCATCGTGGAAACACTGAATGCTGCCCATGAAGGGAAGGTCAAAGCCCTCTTCGTCGTCGGCGAAAATCCTATGCTCTCCGATCCTGATTTAAATCATGTAAAAGAGGCGTTGAACCATCTGGATCTTCTTATCGTGCAGGATATTCTTCTCTCTGAAACGGCTGAACTTGCTCACGTTGTACTGCCGGCAGCCTGTTTTGCTGAAAAAGAAGGAACCTTCTCCAATACGGAAAGAAGGGTACAGCGCGTC